>DATCIH010000040.1:0-44565 GCA_036507955.1 Clostridiaceae bacterium
CAAGTATAAGGTATACTTAAGACCTAATAGTCTTATAATTGATACTGAATTTATAAGTAATATTCTTTTTATTTTTAACAAGTATCCAAAGGTTGGTATATTAGGAGCTATAGGATCAGAGTCTATACCTACAAGTGGTCAATGGTGGCATTCTAGTCATCGCTGTGGAGGAGTTTATACAGGAATTTCCGGCAATATGGTGAAGCTTAGTTTTAATGAATGTAAAGGCATTTCAGAAGAGGGGTTAACCTATTACAATGTAGCACTTATAGATGCTGCTATTTTTACCACTCAATATGATTTGAATTTTGATATTAAAGAAGCTTCAATGGAATATCTATCATCCTTTATGTCAATTGAATATAAAAAAGCTGGTTATGATTTATTAGTTTTCGAGAAATCTAGACCTTATATTTTATTTAATAAAAATATAAATATTGAAGATAATTTAATAGGTGAAAGAAAAACCTTTCCAGATAAATATTTAGCCTATATACCGAGAGTAACTATTATTATTCCTATATATTGCGAGGGGGATTTTTTGATCACCTTAGATAGCATAATTGCTCAAGGTTATAAAAGTTTAGATGTAGTGATATTAGATACTACTAAAAACATGAAGATAATGGATCTGATTGAAAATATAGAAGGCCTTGATATAAAGTATTATAGTTGCTCCTTGGAGGAATTTACATACAATTGTGATGAATTAATCAAAAATTCTAAAGGAGACTTATTTACTTTTATTTATCCTGGAGATATATTACATTCTAGCTTTTTGGAAATATTAGTTAATTACTTTATTGACTATGAGGATATAAATATAGCTTTTTCAAGTAGCAAAAGTTCCGGATTTTTATATGGTTTATTTGATAGTACTGTAGTCATAGAGGGTAAAAAGCTCTACAAATTAATACTTAGAAATAACTTGGATCTATCATTGTTTATTTCAGGAGTACTATTTAGAAAGAAAACTAAAAATAGTGGAGCATATTTAAATTTATATTATACTACCTTATGCCTTGAGATGATGGAAAGCGGCAATGTTGTTTATGTTGCTAGCTCCTTAGTTGATAACAAATATATTCCGTCTTATACTAATTTCATAAATATTGAAGACCTTCATAAGGAATTCACACTTGCTTTAGAATGGTTTAATCTTATAGAAGAAGCTCATTTACAAAAAAAATTAGATCCTGAGGCAGAATATTATAAGGCTTTGGTTTGTTATCTTATAAAACATATAAATTTAATTAAGTGGATGTACAATTCAGCTGTTATAAATTCTATGTCAATAAAGGAAATGAAGGATGCATTAATAAAGGTGGTGGCTACTTTAAAAGTATGTGATAATGATAGCTATATAAATTTGGCTGAAATGGTAGAAAAGATACTGTAAAGGAAAAGCTCTATATGGTATAATTTGATATATTAGATTCTATTAACACACAAAAAATAGCAAAAGCATAAAAAAAATCTTTTCGGGTAGGATAAATATATTATTATAAATTTTATAAAAAATATGAAATGAACGTATGGAGAAAAACAAATGAAAATAAAAAAGTATATAATCATTCTTAACGTTTTTGTAGTTTGTTTAGCTGGTGCTTTTATATTATATAATGATAAAAGTAAAGCCAATAATGATAAAAGTAAACCAAATACTAATATTAGTAAACCTAATAAAGAAAAGATTGAACTGTTAGAATTTGAAATAGGTGATAGAAGGCTTAAGGAAAAAAAGGAAGCTCATAATAACTTAGAAGGAGTAAAAGTGCCAGATATGATACCTATGATTTATAATGATAGGAGCATACCTGTGCTTATGTATCACCATATAGCCCCCAATACAAATAATGACGGAACCTGCGTATCTCCAGAAAAATTTAGAGAGGATATGAGATTTCTAAAAGACAATGGCTACTATACCTTGAATTTAAATGAACTATATAATTTTTATTATACTAATACCCCATTACCTGAAAAAGCAGTGGCCATAACCTTTGATGATGGCTATGAGGATAATTATAGTGTAGCTTATCCTATACTAAAGGAATACGGTTTAAAAGCTACTATTTTTATGATAACAGGGAAAATTGATCAACCTAGCTATTTAACAACTAAACAACTTATTTTACTAGATAAGGATGGAATAGATATTCAAGCTCATACAATAACTCATCCTCAGTTTTTAATGAAAGAAAGTTATGAAAGGCAATTGCAAGAAATGAAGGGACCTAAGGAAACCTTAGAAACCCTTTTATCAAAGAAGATTAGTTATTTAGCATATCCTTATGGTGTGGTAAATGTAAATATTGATAGTAATACAGTTAAGGCAACAAAAGAGGCTGGGTATAAAATGGCCTTCACCACAGGAGGAAGATGGGCAGGCAAGGAAGATGGGCTTTTAACTTTAGACAGAGTATTTATAAGTCCCACCCATAGTTTTAACGTATTTAAAGAAAGGGTAACAAACCCACAATATTCTCAAACAAGATAAACATAAAGAGGCAGGCTAGGAAGCTTCCCTTACCTAGAAGCCTCTTCAGTTTTAATGGAAGCATTAATAAGTCGATTAATGCTATTTAATTCTTCGAGGTTTAGATATCTCCATTTGCCTAAGAGCAAATTATCAATTTTTATTTCCATTATCCTTATACGCTTTAGTGATACAACTTTGAAGTCAAAGACTTGGCACATTCTTCTTATTTGCCTGTTTAGCCCCTCAGTTAATATAATATTAAAGGTATTATTATTTATTTTCTTGATTATGCAAGGCTTAGTGATCTTATCTAGTATATGAACTCCAGAAGCCATAGAACTCAGAAACTCATTATTTATAGGTTTATCAAGAGTTACTATATATTCTTTTTCATGATTGTTTCCTGCTCTTAAAATTTTATTTACTATGTCTCCATCATTTGTTAATATTATAAGACCTTCGGAATCTTTATCTAATCTTCCTATAGGAAATATTCTTTTTGGATAACCAACGTAATCTATTATATTATCTTTTATTTTTTTTTCTGTTGTACAAACTATTCCTCTAGGCTTATTTAATAATATATATATTTGTTCATCTTTTTTATTTATAAGCTTGCCATCTAGTCTAACTTCATCCTTAGGGCTCACTTTTGAGCCAGCCTCTGCTAGGATACCGTTGATCGTAACCCTCTTCATATCAACAAGCTTATCCGCTTCTCGCCTTGAGGTTATACCACTTTCACTGAAAAACTTGTTAATTCGGATATGTTCCATATCCTTATCTTTGTGTTCAATAATTTTTTTATCCATATTAACCTTCCCATATATATGATATATTTATTTTGCCATATAAAATTGATCTTAGCAAGAATACTTTAATAATACTTTAGTAGTATTATTAAAGTATTAATGTATATTTCACATTAAACTCAGAGAAAATATATTTATATAATAAAGGTGGGTGATATTATCAATAACCCCTACCCTAAAGGGTAGTGGCTTGTAGTAGAAATACTAAAAGCTTGCTGACTAGACTAAGTATCAAATTACTTCGTTATTTAGGTCATAACACCTACGAATGTTTATCCTAGTTTGTAGCTCTGTTATCTATTATTAAACAATCTTGTGGGTACGAGATAGTGTAATAGATGTAAAAAGCCTAGATAACATTGTCTAAGGGTAGTAACTCTAATATACAGGAGGTTTTAAAAACATGGTGTATGTATTAAATATACAAGGAAATCCAATTATGCCTTGTAAAGAAGCAAAAGCAAGAAAATTATTGAGAGATAATTTAGCAAGAGTAATTAAAAGAACACCTTTTACAATTCAATTAGTTTTTGAATGTGAAAATCAAGTACAAGAAATTATTTTAGGTATAGATGCAGGAAGCAAAACTATAGGTTTATCTGCAACAACTGAAAAACAAGAATTATATTCAGCAGAAGTTACATTAAGAAATGATATAGTTGACTTATTATCTATACGCAGACAGAATAGACGTACCAGAAGAAATAGATTAAGGTACAGAAAACCAAGATTCTTAAATCGAGTTGGTAGTAAAAACAAAGGATGGTTAGCACCTAGTATTGAAAACAAGATACAAACTCATTTTAGCATTGTAGCTAAAATTCATAAAATATTACCAATATCATAAGACTAATATTCTAAAAGGTGGAAAAAAGAAGTTGAATCAAGCACCTTATTTGGTTAAAGGATTTAGATTATTTGATAAAGTAATGTTTAACGAGGTGGAATGTTTTATATTTGGTAGACGTAGTAGTGGATATTTTGATTTAAGATTATTAGATGGAACTAAAATCCATGCAAGTGCAAGTGTTAAGAAACTAAAATTATTGGAATTAAGAAATAGTTTATTATGTGAAAGGAGGATAGCAGGTTAGGGATAGTCAAGAGCATTCCTCCACTACCCTTAAGGGGCAGTGGTTTCCTGCTAAGTTTTTATGAAGGCTGAAATTATATCCGTGGGTACAGAACTACTTCTTGGAGATATTGTAAATACAAATAGTCAGTATATATCAAGGAGATTAATGGATTTAGGAATATCAGTTTATCATCAAAGTGTAATAGGTGATAATGAAGAAAGGCTTATGGAAGAATATAAGCTTTCCTTTTCTAGATCAGAAATGATAATAACTACAGGAGGGCTTGGACCTACAAATGACGATCTTACAAAGGAAGTAGCAGCTAAGTATTTTAATAAAAAGCTTATATTACATGATGAGGTAATTAATAATATTAAAGAGTATTTCAAAAAAAGAAATATTGACATGAATGAGTCTAATAAAAAGCAGGCATTATTTCCTGAAGGTTGTGAAATAATACCTAATGATAATGGTACTGCTCCTGGATGCATTATATCAGAGAATAATAAAACTATTATATTAATGCCTGGTCCCCCTAAGGAAATGATGCCTATGTTTGAAAAATATATAGTACCATATTTAGAGAAACTTACAGATGGTACTATTGTATCTAAGGTATTAAGAGTAAGCGGTATAGGTGAGAGTCATATGGAGGAAATGGTTAAGGATATAATAATGGAGGGGGACAACCCAACAATAGCACCATATGCAAAGGATGTAGAAGCAATTTTAAGGATAACAGCTAAAGGGAAAACTAAGGAAGAGTGTTTATCCTTAATTGGTCCCATAGAGGATAGAATAAGGGAAATACTTAAAGAAAATATATATGCTACAGATGAAACAGCCATTGAAAGTGTTGTTGGGGATATGCTTATAAGAAATAAACTAGCTATAGCTACAGCAGAATCATGCACAGGGGGATTACTGGCAGGAAGGCTTATTAATTATCCTGGGATTTCTGATGTTTTAAAGGAAGGGGTTATAACCTATAGTAATGAAGCAAAGGAAAAAAGACTAAAGGTTAAGCATGAAACCCTTGAAGCTTTTGGTGCAGTAAGCTCTGAAACTGCAGGAGAAATGGCAAGAGGAATTCGGGAAGTGGCAGAAGCTAATATTGGCATGTCAACTACTGGTATAGCTGGACCTGGAGGGGGAAGTGAAGAAAAACCCGTAGGACTGGTTTATATAGGCCTTTGTATTAATGGAAATACTATAACTAAGAGACTTTTAATAAGCGGAAGCAGGGATAAAGTTAGAGAAAGAAGCGTTTTTGAAGCTTTAGATTTTCTTAGAAGAGAATTAAATAAAATGGGAATTTATTAAATAAAATAAATATTACAAGAAATCCTTCATATATATTGAAACATGCAAGAAATCATGCTACAATTATATTAAAGACAGATGAAGGAGATGGGAACATGAAAAGATCATTTAAGGGAATTATTAGTAGGATTCATGCAAGCATTTGGTTTAAAACAATTGACACAAAGCGAATGGAACAAGAAAAAACAAATTATCTCATCAAGTTCTATAGATAAAATTTTAAAAGTGAATTAGTAATTAATATTAATTAATTAGGGACGTACCTTTAGGTGCGTCCCTTTCCTTATATAATGTACCTTAAGGTTGCACCTAGGGGTGGGCACTTTTGCTACACAAAGGTGGCGTCCCTTTCTTTATTTACAAATTACATTCAATTATATTATAATGAAGCATAAGGGAAACCATAGGAGGCAATATTATGATAGATTTTAAGAACTTACAATATAATAGATTTTTATTCTTTGATGGAGCTATGGGAACAATGCTTCAAGGAGAAGGCTTAAAAGCAGGGATGCTACCAGAAGCGTACAATATATTAAATAGTGAATTGATAGTTAATATACATAAAAAGTATCTTAAGGCAGGGGCAGATATAATAACCACCAATACCTTTGGAGCAAATAATTTAAAACTCGTGGGAACAGAATTTTCCTTAGAGGAGATAGTTCATAGTGCTGTTACTCTTGCGAAAAGAGCTATCATGGAAAATGGTGAGGTGGATAAATATGTAGCTTTAGATATTAGTTCTTTAGGAGAATTAATAGAGCCAATGGGTGAAATGAGTTTTGAGAAAGCATATGAGCTTTTTTCTCAAATTGTCATTTGTGGAAGTAAAGCAGGAGCTGATCTAATCCTAATTGAAACTATTTCAGATATATATGAAGCAAAGGCTGCAATTTTAGCTGCCAAAGAAAATAGTAACCTTCCAGTTTTTGTTACAATGACTTTCCAAAGTAATGGAAGAACCTTGACGGGGACAGACCCTGAAACAATGGTTACAATATTAGAGTCCTTAGGAGTTGATGCTTATGGGGTTAATTGTTCCCTAGGGCCAAAGGAACTACTGCCTATTGTTAAGCAAATATTAACATATTCACATAAACCAATTATAGTTCAGCCTAATGCAGGACTTCCAAGGGACATTTGTGGCAAAGTTAATTATGATGTTACGTCTTCAGATTTTGCTTATGCTGTAGAGGAGATGGCAAAGGAGGGAGCCTTAATATTTGGTGGTTGCTGTGGCACGAATCCATCCTATATAGAAGCAATGGTATTAAGACTTAAAGATAAAAACCCAATCCATAAAAACAATAATTATAAAACTACTGTTAGCTCCTATAGCAATACTTTAATTATAGGTGAGGAGGTAGCAATAATTGGCGAAAGAATAAATCCAACAGGAAAGAAGCTTCTGAAGGAAGCACTTAAAAATAATGATCTTGAATACATAGTTAGTGAAGCTATAGATCAAAAAGAAGCAGGTGCAGATATACTTGATATCAATGTTGGCTTACCTGGAATAGACGAAAAGGATATGATGGTTAGGGTTGTAAAAGAGGTTCAAGGCTATGTTAAGCTACCACTGCAAATTGATAGTTCAAATACAGATGCAATAGAAGCAGCAGTGAGGGTTTGCACTGGAAAGCCTATTATTAATTCAGTAAACGGAAATAAAAGTATTATGGGAAAGGTATTCCCTATTGCAGCAAAATATGGAGCCTGCATAGTTGGATTAACTCTAGATGAAAACGGAATCCCTAGTTCAGCAGAAGGGCGATATCAAATTGCTAAAAAAATTGTAGAAACTGCTGAAAGTTATGGAATTCATAGATCACATATTTTAATAGATTGCTTAGTACTTACTGCTTCAGCTCAGCAGGAAGAGGTAATGGAAACAATAAAAGCAATAAGACTAGTTAAAGAAGGGTTAGGGGTTAAAACTATATTAGGGGTTAGTAATGTATCCTTTGGTCTTCCAGATAGGGGTCTACTCAATAGGACTTTTTTATCTATGGCCTTAGGGGCAGGCCTTGATGCGCCTATACTAAATCCTATGGATAAGGAAATGATGGCCACTATTGGAGCTTTTAATGTTTTGTCTGGAGTGGATAAGGAAAGCCAAAAGTTTATTAGGAACGCTTCCTTAGCGAAGCCTGTAGCAGCATCTTCAAATAATAAAGAAACAAAATCCTTAAGGGACGTAATTTTATCCGGTACAGTTGAAGAAGCAACTATTCTAACAACCGAATTGCTCAAGGTTAAATCTTCCATGGAGATAGTTGATGAATACTTTGTTCCAGCTCTTGATGAAGCTGGAAAAAGTTATGAAAGAGGGGATACCTTTCTTCCACAGTTACTAAAGACAGCAGAAATAGTTAAAGCTTCCTTTGATATATTAAAAGCAAATATGAAGGAAACTGAAAAGTCTATTTCAAAAGGAAAAATTATTATTGCAACAGTTAAAGGTGATATTCATGATATAGGGAAAAATATTGTTAAGGTTCTCCTTGAGAACTATGGTTTTGATGTAATAGATTTAGGAAAAGACGTAGCTCCAGAATTAATTCTTGACACTATAAGGAGCAATAATGTTAAATTAATTGGCTTAAGTGCACTCATGACTACTACTGTAAAGAATATGGAGGACACTATTATAATGATTAAAGAAAGTTATCCAGATTGTACAGTTATTGTTGGAGGAGCTGTTTTAAACACCAATTATGCCAAGAAAATAGGCGCAGATTATTATGCTAAAGATGCAAACGAGGCTGTTAAAATTGTGAAAAGCTATTATCAGGCATAGGATTTTTACCATATTAACTTAATAAAGCGTGTTGACTTTTACCCTTTTATTACATATAATTATAGCAACGTTTATAAGTTAAAATAGGTGCTTTTTAATAGAAGATTTTAAAGGAGGCTCATTGGAGGCTCTTTTTTTATAAATATAATAATATACAAAGCGATAACATTTTTTCTATATTATTCTAGGGGGATGGCTATGGAGGAATATGACTTTAGTGTAACTATTATTGGATTAGGGTTGATAGGAGGCTCTTACGCAGAAGCTCTGATGAAATTAAAATTATCAAGTGGAGATTTTAAGCCAAAGTATATATACGGGGTTGATATAAATAAAAACAATATAGAGGAAGCCTTAAGACGAGGTCTAATCGATGAAGGCTATTTAGAAGGAGAGGTTCCTCTAAAGAAATCACATATTTTGATATTGGCTATTTATCCAAGCCATATACCTAGTTTTATAAAAGAAAATATAGAATATATTAAAGCTGGCACCATAATAACGGATACAAGTGGAATAAAGGAAAAACTCCTAGAAGATATGAAATGCATATTACCAAAGGGAGTGTACTTTGTAGGCGGACATCCTATGGCTGGCAAAGAAAAGCAAGGTATACAAATGGCCTCAAGGGATATTTTTACTGGTTGTAATTACATAATTACTCCAAGTGAAAATTCTACTGAGAGTAGTATTGCTATAATTGAAAATATAGCCAGGGCTATTGGAAGTAAAAATGTAATTAGAATATCCCCTAAGCAGCATGACGAAATAATCGCCTATACCAGCCATCTTCCCCACATAATTGCAGTGTCTTTGATGAATAGTAATGATACAGGAATTGATGCCTCTTCCTTTATTGGTGGAAGCTTTAGGGATGCAACAAGAGTTGCAGCTATTAATTTAAAGCTTTGGAGTGAGCTTCTCATAGATAATGGAGAATATATTATAAATCGCTTAGATGCTTTCGACGAGAAGATATCTGAAATACGTGAGGCCATAGTTAAAGGTGATAGGGCACTATTAGAGCATAGGCTTCATAATGGATTAATTAAAGATGGAGAGTGATTTTGTGAGAGAAATAATTCATGTAAATATATTAGGAAATAGTTATGACATAACTATAGATAAGGACTTAATAGCAAACGTCGGTTTGGAAATTAAAAAAATATATTCTGGTGATAAGATAGCAATTGTTACAGATAACAATGTGGATAAAATATATGGAGCAAGAGTTTTTGATAGCTTAATTAATGCTGGTTTTAATGTTTATAAAATCGTTATTCCAGCTGGAGAAAAGAGCAAATGCTTTAAGGTTTTACAAAAGGTATATGAGGAGCTAATAGCCTTTCAAATAAACAGAGGAAATATGATAATAGCATTGGGAGGCGGTGTTGTAGGGGACCTAGCTGGCTTTGCAGCTTCAACATTTTTAAGGGGGATACCTTATACTCAGATGCCCACAAGCTTACTAGCCCAGGTTGATAGTAGTATTGGTGGTAAGGTTGCAGTGGACCTTTCTCAGGGCAAAAACCTTGTTGGTAGCTTTTATCAGCCAAGGGCTGTGTTTATTGATACCCAGGTTTTAGAAACCCTTCCAGAAAGATTTTTATATGATGGGATGGGAGAAGTAATAAAATATGGAGCTTTTAAAGATAAAGATCTATTTAAGCTTTTGCTTAGCCTTAATTCAAAGGAAGAGCTACTAGAAAATATAGGAGTAATAATAAAAGCTTGCTGCTTAATTAAAAGGGATATTGTTGAAATAGATGAAAAGGATATGGGGGATAGAATGCTCCTTAATTTTGGGCATACTATTGGTCATGCTATAGAGAAAATACATAATTATGAAGTTTTTAGCCATGGAGAGGCAATCTCTATTGGAATGTATGCAATTACTAGAAGAAGTGAAGAGTTAGGTATAACTCAAAGGGGAGCTAGTGAAGGTCTTAAAGAAATATTAGAAAAGTACGAACTTCCTATAAGCTTTAAGGGACAAAAGGAAACAGTATCCTCTATTGTTAGTTCAATTAGTGGTGACAAGAAAAATATTGGCAAGAAAATGAATATTATATTATTAAATTCTATTGGTGATGGATTTATAAAAGCTATATACCAAAATGAAATAGATGATTATATAAGCTTAGATTATTAATCTACAGAGGGGGATTATAAATGGAACGAGTAAAAGTAAGTTGCAGATCCATTTCAGGGATAATTAAAATACCATCTTCAAAGAGCCTTTCTCACAGAGCTATTATTGCAGCTTCTATTGGCGAAGGGACATCTAAGATAGGTAACATTACTTATTCAGAGGATATAGAGGCTACAATTACCTCCTTAGAAGCCTTTGGAGTAAGTATAGAAAAAAATGACGATAATTTATTCATAAAAGGAAATGGAGATATATTTGAACTAACTGAAGATACAGAAACTCCTATTAAAGTAAATTGTGGGGAATCAGGTTCCACCTTAAGATTTCTTATACCCTTAGCAGCTTTAACTGGACGAAGGGTTATACTTAATAGAAGGGGAAGGTTAAGGGAAAGACCCATAGATCCTTTTCTTAAAATATTTGATGAACAAAATATATATTATGATAATTTAGGAGAATCCTTAATTCTAGAAGGTAGATTAAAACCTGGAGAATATAAAGTTCCAGGAAATATAAGTTCTCAATTTATAACCGGTCTTCTATTTGCACTTCCACTCCTAGAAGAAAATTCAAAAATAATTATAACCACAGAACTTGAGTCAAAGAGCTATGTGGATTTAACCTTAGATGTTTTAAAAACCTTTTCTATAAATATAGTGAATAAAAACTATAAGGAATTTAAGATAAATGGAAGACAACACTATAAAGCTAAGGATATTATTGTGGAGGGGGATTTCTCCCAGGCAGCTTTTTTTCTAGCAGCAGGAGTATTATCAGAGGGAGATAAAACAGTAACTGTTACAGGAATAAATACTAATTCCCATCAAGGAGATATGGTAATAGTAGATTTGATAAAAAAAATGGGAGGAAGGTTGGAAGTCAATGAAGATTCAATAAAGGCATATCCTTCAAAGCTTAAGGGTATAACTATGGATGCTTCAGAATGTCCTGACCTTGTGCCAATTATGGCGGTTCTAGGAGCTTTAAGTGAAGGAACTACAGAAATAGTAAATGCTGGAAGGCTGAGGATGAAGGAATCAGATAGGCTTAAGGCAATTGCTAAAGAGTTAAATAATATAGGTGCAAAAGTTTTAGAAAAAGAGGACGGTTTACACATAGAAGGGAAAAGTAATTTGGAGGGGGGAAGCGTAGACAGTTGGAAAGATCATAGAATTGCAATGGCAATGGCGGTAGCATCCTTAAAAGCTAAGGAGCCTATCATTATATCAAATAGTCAAGCTGTAAATAAATCTTACCCTGAATATTTTAAGGATTTTTCCACCTTAGGTGGGATTGTAGAATATATCAACTAGAATAAGGAGGAAAAATAATGGGAGGAACATGGGGAAAAAAGATTACCTATTCTATATTTGGTGAATCACATGGACCAGCAATTGGTATAACAATAGATGGATTAACATCAGGCTTAGAAATTGATATAGAAAAAGTAAAAACAGAAATGAAAAGAAGAGCCCCAGGACAAAGCGAATTAACAACAAGTCGAGTTGAAGGGGATGAATTTGAGATACTTAGTGGCTTTTTTAATCGAAGGACTACAGGTACCCCCCTAACTTGTATAATTAGAAATACAAGTCAACATTCCAAAGATTATGATCAGTTAAAGGATGTTTTAAGACCAGGTCATGCAGATTATTCTGGCAGAGTAAGATATTCAAATTTTAATGACTATAGAGGAAGTGGCCATTTTTCAGGTAGAATTACAGCCCCCTTAGTTTTTGCAGGAGCTATCGCAAAACAAATTTTACTTAAGAAGGGTATTCTAGTTGGAAGTCATATTTTGACTATAGGAAATAACAAAGATACATGTTTTGACCCATTATCAATATCTGAAGATCTAATTAAACAATTAGCAGCTAAGGCTTTCCCAGTTATTGATGAAGAGATCTCAAGTACAATGAAAGCTTCAATTCTAAAAGCTAAGGGAGAAGGGGATTCGCTTGGAGGAATAATTGAAGCAGTAATAATCAATATTCCACCAGGAATTGGGGATCCTTTCTTTGATTCTTTAGAGAGTACCATAGCTCATCTCATGTTTTCTGTTCCAGCAGTTAAAGGCTTGGAGTTTGGTAGAGGCTTTGAGATAACTAAGTTAAAAGGTTCAGAGGCTAATGATTCTATTTATATAGATAAAGGTACAATTAAGACAAGGACAAATAATAATGGGGGAATAATAGGTGGTATAACAAATGGTATGCCAGTTGTTTTTAAAGTAGCTTTAAAACCAGCAGCATCCATAGAAAAAGAGCAAAATACTATAAATTATACTACTATGGAGGATACTAAACTTATAGTTAAGGGAAGACATGATGCTTGTATACTTCAGAGGGCTGTCCCAGTGGTGGAAAGTGTTGCTGCCATAGCTGTACTTGAACTTATAGATTAGATGGGGGGTAGGCATGGATAGTAAATACAATTTAGAGGAATTACGGGATAATATAGATAAGGTAGATAATAGTTTAATGGAACTATTTCATAAGCGTATGGAAATGGTTAAAAAAGTTGCTTTATATAAAATGGAAAATGGAATTGCAATACTGAACGAAAAAAGGGAAGAAGAAGTTATTAAGAAAAATCTGAGCCTATTAAAAGTTCCAGAGATTGAAGAATATGCCCAGGAGTTTCTAGAACAGTTGATGAGGGTAAGCAGAGAATTTCAACTTTCTTTAATCAAGGATGAAAAAGAAAAATACATCAAAAGCGAACCAAAAACTTTAACTCTTGGATTTTATGGAGTGAAAGGGTCTAACACAGATTTGGCTATGCGAGAGTATTTTGGGGATAAGCAAAAAAGCTTAAGCTGCAGGGAGTTTGAAGATGTTTTTATTGCTTTAAAAAATAACCAGATTAATTATGGGGTTGTACCAATAGAAAATTCCTCCACAGGTGCTATAGTTGACGTATATGACCTGCTAAATGAATATGATTTTTATATAACTGGAGAAATATGTATAAAAATAAACAATAATCTTATGGCGGTGACTGGCGCTTCGCTTGACACTATAGAAGAGGTGTATTCTCATCCACAGGTTTTCTTGCAATCAAAGGATTTCTTAAGAACTCATCCAAATTGGAAACTAATTCCTTATCATGATACTGCAAAAAGTGCTGAGTTTGTTCATCATAGTAACAATATAAAAATGGCGGTTATAGCAGGAAAAAGATTTTCAGAAATTTATGGCTTGAATATATTAAAAGCAAATATTAATACAGCAAAAAGCAATACTACTAGATTTGCGATCATTGGAAAGTTACCTTTAGTATCAGAGGAATGTAATAAAGTAAGCGTTATATTTGCGACGCAACATAAGGCAGGGTGCTTATTTAACGTTTTAAGACATTTTGCAGAAAATTCTATAAATCTATTGAAGATTGAATCTAGACCTATGAAAAATAAAACTTGGGAATACTTCTTTCATGTAGATTTTGAGGGTAATCTTAAGGAGGAGAAGGTGGAGGTAGCCTTAAAGCTAATTAAGGAAAATAGCCACTATTTTAAGATCTTAGGTAACTATGTAAAACATAGTTAACTATATGAAGCATAGTTAATTTTTTATGGAGTTGATTTAATGACAGGATTATATGGACTTTTAGGGGGGAAATTATCTCATAGTATGTCCCCACAGATCCATTCATTGATATTTAAAGAATTAAATATAGATGGAAGCTATCTTTTATTCGAACTGGGGAAAGAGGAAGTAAGTAATGCAATAAAAGGCCTTAAAGCTATCAAAGCTAAGGGGATAAATGTCACTATACCTCATAAAATCACGGTGCTACAGGAACTTGATGAAGTTAGCCAGGAAGCCATAAAGCTAGGCGCTGTAAATACTATTTGTTTTAGAGAGGGGAAAACTCTTGGATATAATACTGATTATTATGGATTTGGCTTAACCCTGAAAAGAAACAATATAGTTATAGCTGGTAAAATTGCAGTTATATTAGGTAGTGGGGGAGTCTCTAAAACAGTCTTTTATTATCTGTTAGATAAGGGTATTAAAAACATATGGATAGTGGTTAGAGACAAATATAAAGAAGATATAAATATATCTTGGATAAATCAGTTATCCAAGGAGGAAGCTTATTTAGTGAAGCTTATAGAGTATTCAGATTTGGTTAATTTAGATAAGGTAGATTTACTTATAAATTGCACTCCTTGCGGAATGTATCCCGCGTCTTTAAACCAAGCTCCTGTGGGCATTGATATTCTTAGTAAATTTTCTTTTGTTGTAGATCTTATATATAATCCGGAAGAAACCTTATTATTAAAAAATGCTAAAGAACTTAATATTAAGGCAGTTAATGGTTTATATATGTTGGTGGCCCAAGCAGTCGTGGCAGAAGAATTATGGAATGGTATAAGCTTAAATAAAGAGTTTATTGATAAGATATATCAGAAAATATATTCGGAGTGTTATAAGAAAATGGAGGACTTAAATGAAATTTAAGAACTTAGCTTTAATTGGTATGCCAGGAAGTGGCAAATCCTTGATAGGAAAGCAATTAGCTACAGAAATAGGCAGGGAATTCATTGACATAGATGAGGAAATAGTTAAAAAGCAGGGTAAAAGTATAAAGGATCTTTTTATTATGGGGGAAGAAAGCTTTAGGGAGATAGAGCAGGAGGTTTTAAAGGAGTTTTCTTTAAAAGAAAATTTAATTATAGCCACTGGTGGAGGTATTATCAAAAGATATGAAAATGTAAGAGAGCTTAAAAAGAATTCTATTATTATATTTATAGATAGACCCTTAGAGGACATATTAAAGGACATAGATACAGATACTAGACCCTTATTAACTGAAGGTAAGGAAAAATTATTTAAGCTTTATGAAGAACGGTATCAACTTTATATTCTATATTGCGACATAATAATTAAAAATGATAAAGATGTTAACAGCGCTGTGGATAAAATATTAACACAAATATAGCCGATTAAATCTATATTTATGTGGATGAATGTGCATATATATAAGAGTTATCAACAAGTTATCCACACAGCTGTGTATAACTGAACATTCGTTCTAACAAAATGTTACAAATTTTTTTATAAAAAAGGGAGATTAAAGGAAATATTATGGAAAAAATAAGAATATTGTTGATTAACGGACCTAATATTAATTTTACAGGTATAAGAGAAAAAAATGTTTATGGAAATAAGAATTATAGTGAAATATGTAAATATATTATGGGAGAAAGCGAACATATAGGAAGGGAAGTAAATAAAGAAATCGATCTTGAGATAGTGCAAAACAATATAGAAGGAGAATTAATAAACATAATTCAAGGTGCTTATAATGTATATGATGGGCTAATTATTAATCCAGGGGCATATACCCATTACAGTATAGCCCTGTATGATGCAATAAAATCCGTAGGCATAAAAACTATTGAGGTTCATTTAAGCAATATTCATGCAAGAGAAGAATTTAGAAGAAAATCTGTTACAGCGGCTGCTTGTGTAGGACAGATTTGTGGTTTTGGACCCCTTGGATATATCCTAGCATTAAGGGCAATCCTTAACCTAACTGAAGATTAGAAATTAATAATATTGGTATAAAAAATATTCGGATTAAGGGGTGAATCTAAATGAGGAAACAAAAGAAAATTGGTTTTGGAAGCCTTTCAATAGTTCTTTTTTTTGTTGGAGTTTTATTTGCTTTAAGCTTCGACGGGGTTAACTGTATTGACGATAAAATATTTAAGCTATTTAATTTGGAAACTTGGTCGAATAATGGAATAGGTTTCCATTATTCCTTAGTTATTTCAATATTAATATTTCTATTAAGTCAATTTATTGGAAAGAAAAATAAAAAGGATTTGGGTGCTATCATGGGTAGAAATCTATCCTTTTTCTTTGGACCCTTTATGGTAATCATGGTGGTTATTATGGGCTTAATTAATAGATGAGAGGAGCACATATATGTCTAAAAGCTTTGAAATAAGAAAGATAAGGAAAGAAGAACGAGTTATCGCATCTAAAATACAATCTATATCCTTTAATTCTGGAGGTGACTTTAAACCCTTAGACGCAGAACCTACCAAGCTTACTAAAGGGTATGAGAATTGTAGAGCTGCCTTTAATGAAGAGGGCAAAATGTGTTCATGTTTTGAACTAATCCCTTTTGAGGCAATTTTCCAAGGTAGTAAGGTAAAAATTGCAGGAATTGGGGGAGTAGCATCCCTTCCAGAGGAAAGGAAAACCGGATTTATAAGGGAAATATTTAAAGCTTCCTTTAAGGAGATGAAGGAAAATAATCAAATTTTATCGTTCCTATATCCTTTTTCTCATGTTTATTATAGAAAATTCGGATATGAAGCAGCTATGAAAAGAAGCACCTGGAGGATTCCACTAACTTCCTTTAGCTGTTTTAAAAGCCAAGGGAAAGTAAAAATGTATATACCGAATGAGTCTAGGAAGGATATTGAAGACATATATAATGTTTTTATTATTGATAAAAATATGTCCCTAGTTAGAGATGATGCTCTATGGGATAATCATATAGGAAGAGATCCTTATAAAAACAATGAATACACATATGTATGGTATAAAGACAATGGAGAAGCTGGAAGTTATATTACCTTTAAAGCTGTTAGAAGAGAAACTTTTAATGTGAATATGCAGGTTAAAGAGCTAATTTGGAAGGATAAGCTTTCATTGCTAGGTATTCTTGGATTTCTTAAGAGCTTTGTTCCTAGCTATGTAGACTTTATATGGGAAGCCTCAGAATTCTTTAATTTAAGTCACCTCTTCCTAGAGCCTTATGATGTGAAATTGGAAAAGAGTTCTGCAGGAATGAGCAGAATTGTAGATTTAGAAAAGGTTTTAAAGCTTTATTTTTCATCTGTTAGCAAATTAATAAATAGTGGAGAAATAACGCTGCAGGTAGAAGATACCTTCTTAGATTGGAATAAAGGTATCTATAAGGTATCCTGGAAAGCTGGAGTTGTAGAAATATATAAGGAAGACGGTATTGTAGATATTAGCTTAAGCATACAAAGACTAACTCAGCTGCTTACAGGCTTTGCAGATTTATCTGATTTTATCTATAATGATGATGTTAAGATATTAGGAAAATACGATCTTCTTCTGAGTGTTTTTAAGAAAAAGGATGTTTTTCTTAATGATTATTTCTAGACTTTATTTTTTAATAAAAAATTAAAATTATCCTTTATATAACTAAGTAGTATTTCGGCTATAAAGGTATGACCCTCAGAATTTGGATGTATACCATCAGAACATAAAAGTTTACTATAATTAGAGGTTTTAAGAAAGGCTCCCCTGATATCAATCATTGGAGTTCTAGTATATATAGCAACCTCTGAAATTACCTGGTTGTAAGTATTATGCCAATTAAACAAGGTATCCTTTGAACCTAACCAATTTAGTATGTTTTCTTTTGACTTAGAATCATCCTTTGAAATCCAATTAAAATACTTTAGAGGATCTAAGGGCGGGAGCGTAAGCAATATAGGTTTAATATTGGAGGAAGTAAAAGCTTTTATCATTTCTATAAGGGTATCTTTAAATAAGAATATATCAGTATTTGGCTTATGTAGTTCTTCTGGGTTGGTTGCTATTTCAGCCCAATTAAAATTACAATCATTTCCTCCAAATTCTATTAGAACAATATCAGGAGTTTTTCGGATAACATCACTATATAGTTTAGTCATACCCCTGCTGATGGTACTACCAAATTTGCCAGCATTATAAATTGTGCCTTTTATACTATCACTTACTATATTAATAAAGTTATCTTTAAGGGTTGTATATTTTTTATCCTCACTGTTATAAATAACCCCTTTTGTTATAGAATCTCCATAGGCTACTATTACATAATCTTTTTCTTCCATTTGATACATCTCCTAATTGTTGAACTTAAGTAGCTGACAATATTGAATGTTCTAAGAACCATTTATATAAATCTATATTTCGGTAGGTTTCCTCCCAAACATTGTGATGACCTACAGGGTAGATTGTAAAGCTTACCTTAGCTCCATATTTATTTAAAGAACTAACCATTTCTTCTGTTTCGTGAAGTTTAACAATTTTATCCTTAGCTCCATGAAATGTCCAAATAGGAATATGGGATATAAATTTAGCAAGGTTCGGATTACCCTCCCCACAAATTGGAGCGATTGCAGCAAATTTATCTGGGTGCATCATAGATATATACCAAGTACCATTGCCTCCCATGCTATAGCCTGTTAAGTAAATTCTTTTAATATCTACGCAGTAACTTAAAGCTATAAAGTCAATAAGATCTATCACAAAGTCGCTTTCTTTTATCCAAAAAGAAGTCTTAGGACATTGAGGCGATAGAACTATAAAAGGTAAGTTCATACCTTCTTCTATTTCCTTAGGGAGACCTGCTGCTTTAAGCTGGTCAATATTATTGCCCCTTTCATCTGCACCATGGAGGCAAACTATTAAAGGCCAATTTCTATTTTTATCATAATCCTTGGGAAAATATAAAAGATAGTCTAAATCAGATTCTTTATGAACATTGGATTTATATACGTAGCTTTGTTGCATAAATATGCCTCCAATCTAATTGTCTCATTTATTTATTATAATTATACAGCAAAATAATTATTTTTACTAAAGGACTGTAAGTTTAGGGTTATTCTTGATAAATTATCTAGTGGATAGTATAATACATAAACTAAAGTATTTTAATGAAGAACACGAGGAGAGGTATTTTAATGGAAAATAAAATGGTAGTTCCTTCAATATTACCAGGTTTTATGGAATTGTTGCCTGGAGATCAGATTGCTTTTAATGGCATGATGGATATAATCCGTAAGAATTATGAAAAATATGGTTTTGTTCCTATAGACACACCGGTTATTGAGAAATCCGAAGTCCTTCTTGCTAAAGGTGGGGGAGAAACTGAAAAGCAAATATATCGCTTTAATAAGGGAGACTCGGACCTTTCTTTAAGATTTGATTTAACGGTGCCTTTAGCTAGGTATGTTGCTGAGCATATGGGACAGTTAACCTTTCCCTTTAGAAGATATCAAATAGGTAAGGTTTATAGGGGAGAAAGAAATCAAAAGGGTAGGTTTCGTGAATTTTATCAATGCGATATAGACATTATAGGGAAGGGAAAACTAAATATTATAAATGATGCAGAAATACCAAGTATAATATATTCTACCTTTAAGGAATTAGGGTTTGATTCCTTCACTATTCGTATAAATAATCGTAAAGTATTGAACGGATTTTTTGATTCACTTAATATTACTGATAAAGCCGAAATCTTGAGGACTATTGATAAAATAGATAAGATTGGAGTGGAAGGTGTTAAAGAAGATCTAGAGAATTTAAATATTGATAAGTTAATAAGTGAAAAAATATTAGAATTCGTAAGTGTTAAAGGAACAAATGAAGAGATTTTATCATACCTATACAATCTTAAAATTGAGAATGTTGAATTTATGGATGGACTTGAGGAATTATCAAAGGTTGTATTTTATATAGCCCAGTTTGGAGTTCCTGAAAAAAACTTTTTAATTGATTTAAAGATAGCTCGAGGCCTTGATTATTATACTGGAACTATATATGAGACTATTTTAAATGATTATCCGAGTATTGGTTCGGTTTGCTCTGGAGGAAGATATGATAATTTGGCGGAGTACTATACTAAAAATAAATTGCCAGGGGTAGGGATATCCATTGGGCTAACAAGACTTTTTTATCAGCTTAGGGAAGCGAATATGCTTAAAGCAAGTAAAGGTTCTACCCTTTCAAAGGTACTTGTGATTCCTATGGATGATAGCTCCATAGCATATTCTATAAATGTTTGTAAAGATCTTAAAGATAAAGGAATTATATGTCAGGTGTACTTCGAAGAGGGTAAGCTTAAGAAAAAGCTTAGTTATGCTAATATGTTAGGTGTTCCTTATGTTATCTTGATAGGAAGTCAAGAGATGGAAAGTAAAATACTTGCTCTTAAAAACATGTTTGATGGCACCTCGGAAACTGGAACTATAGAAGAATTAATAGAAAAGGTAAAGTAAAAGGAATGGTGACATACCTTTAGGTGTGTCACCAAATGAAGGAGCAAGCTATCTTACAAATTCTATGTTTAAACTTTCAGCTACCTTTCTTATGTTTGAGATAGCAAGATTATATTCTTCTGCTGTATTTAAATGTTCTACCATGATAGGGGTATCGGGGTTTAGCTTATTTAACTCTGTTAGTAAAGTATCAAAGGATAAACCACCAGTACCTGGTATAGCCTCATCAAGGTGCACTGTAAGCTTCCCTGACAATATTGTATCCTTGGCATGACAGCTCTTTATGTATGGTCCAAGTTTCTCAAACCATTCCAATATTAAGGCCTTATTGTTAAAATAATTATTTGGACTATTTATTACATTTACTATATCAAGGTGAGCAGCAAACTGCTTTCTGTCTATGGCTTTTATTAGCTTAAGAAAAGAATCAGCTGTGTCAGGATACATAAAGGGCATTGGTTCCAATGAAAAAAAAGTATGTTTAGGATTTACAGTATCAATTATTTCCTGAGTAGTTTTAACAATTAAATCAAAGGTTTCCTCAGTAAGATTATCCTTGTCTGGACCGTCCCACTGTTCACCTCTTGATCCTGAGATATTGACACAACATATAGCACCTAACTTATCTGCTAGAGCTAACTGCTTTTTGATATATTCTATAGCAGCATCTCTGATTTCTTTGTTTCTGCTCATAGGATTACACCAAGCGCCTACTTCGGCTATTATAATGTTCGCATCAGCTGCAGCTTTCCTATAGCTTTCTATAACTATATCGGAAGCATCATTATTAACTGGACAATAAGCAGCACTGTAGCCTAAGGTTTTTAGTTCCTTAACCCATGCTTCCGGAGTTGCGGTATTGTTTATAACTGGTCCACCTAGTCTCATAATTTACCCCACCTTTTAATAATTTTATTTAAGTTGATTATAGCATTTCCAGCTTATATGTGAAATGGAGAAAATTATACTATATTGATAAACAGGAGGACAAAAATGTCAGTAGCTAAAATGCCAAGAATTCTTGATATTTTAAATCCCGCAGACTTTTATTTGTATTACGAAGCAATATATAGAGAGTGTGAATTAAATGACTGTACGATTTCAGGTGATGGAGAAAAGATTGCTTTAAAGCAAATGATATTTAGGAATGTATGCTTTAAAGAGGCCTGTTTAAGATACAGTGATATTGTCGATGTAATATTTATAAATTGCGACCTATCAAATATAGATTTTAGAGATAGTAGTATCCATAGAACAGAATTTATTGATTGCAAAATTTTGGGGACAAGCTTTACTGATACTAGCCTTGTAAGTGTAGCCTTTAAAAATTGCAATGGTAAGTACACTAATTTTAGATTTTCTAAATTGAAAGATGTGGAGTTTGAAAAAGTAAGCCTTGAAAGCTCTGACTTTTTAAATTCAAAGTTTACTAAAGTAAAATTTAAGGAAGCAAATCTTACCCTTAGCCAATTTTCTGGAACCTCTTTAATGGGGATAGACTTTACGAGTAGTGTTATAGATGGGATTAATGCTAGAGTTGAAGATATAAATGGAGTTGTAATAACCATTATGCAAAGCGTTGAGATAGCAAAAATTGTTGGTGCAGTTATAAAAGTATAAAATCTAAAGATCCATTTTGATATTGAAGGGCCTGATATTGAAAATAAAGATCACTCCTTGAAAGTATAACGGGTTTTTTATAGAGGTGCAAAAGATGAATTCGCATTAGTTTTATCATAATGATTTACAAGAAAATATTCTCAATAAATTTATCTAATCGCATTAAAAATCACAGGTTATCACCTGTGATTTTTATAACACCTAAATATAGCTATTCTTCAACTACCTTAACAATTAATTAGCCTTTTAAGAATATTGTTCATCTATGCCCATATAAGAACATATTACCATATTTATACAATAAGATATAGCAATTATTTTTTCACCTGAATATGTAAAATGTAAATTAAAAAACTTAAAATTGATTGTACTTAGATTTAACATCGAATTTAACATTGATTGTACTTAGATTTAACATCGAATTTAACATTGATATTAGCACATGTAATAAATTTATTGCAGTTGCTAATATTGATGTCAATTTTAGTGCTAAATATAGGAAATATTAAGTGCGGATATATTGTAACCCTTGCAATATAACGATTTAAAGGCTATGTGAATTTAATAATTCTACATAGCCTTTTTAGTGTCATATTCATTGATAAATTAGAAATTTCACCTCTAATAAAAACCCGTTATTGAAAGTATATAGGAGTGATTTTTATTTTATATTATTGTTCTTTTTGAATAATATAACCGTATTTTAATTCATCTTTGAATAGTTCATATATAAAACTTGGACTTTCTTTATACAACCCTGTTTCCACATCTGATATCTTTTCAAATATTCGAGAATTATATACAATCTGCATAGATTTTTGAATGCTATATTCTTCATCTTCACACAAAAACTTTATTAATTCTTGGGTAATACCTTCAATTAGTTCTTTTATTGTATTCATATTACTTACTCCTTAATTAGATACTTTAACACTTTTTCAGTATGAAAAGAATATTGATTTGAAAACTTCTTGTATTTCATTTCTTTAACCAATATATTAATATCTATTAAGCCTCTTGTAAAAGTCCTAAACAACAAAGCCAGATCATCATCAGCAACAGGTCCAACTACTAAATCGTACTTATTGTCATTATTACAATTTAAACTATTATTATTGGTGAATTTTCTATCTCTATTATTTAGTACAAAGACTGCCCATTCTTCTGTAGGTGCTTCAAATTTTTTAATATTTAATTCATTAGAATTATAAATATACTCATTAAAATCAAATTTTAGAAATAATCATGTTAGAGCCATGATACAATTTCATATTAAATTTCCCCCATTGTTTTTTGCAATTATAACAATATCATCTATTGCATCTTTAATGCTTAAGGTATGTTCAACTATATAATTTTCGCTCAGGAATTTTATTGCATTATATTTAAATAAATAATTAAAAGCATCCTTATAGTTCATAATGAATCTTTCTGCAAACTCATTCACGCATACTACCATATAGTCTATTTTGTTTCTGTCTTCCCTACTCAAATAATCACCTTCATTTAAAAATATTTTTAATAATCTA
The DNA here is from genome assembly GCA_036507955.1 of Clostridiaceae bacterium. GTDB lineage: Bacteria > Bacillota > Clostridia > Clostridiales > Clostridiaceae > DATCIH01. The sequence goes on from DATCIH010000040.1 coordinate 23,837, forward strand.
ACAATATTATATCATAATTTATATTCATTATCTTCTGCAATATACGTTTAGTCTAATCTTTTAAGTTATACGAGAACCTAGATTTGACACGCTTACAAGGATGCACTAGAATAAACAAGTACTTAATAAATATAAGACAGTTCGTAACCATCCTGTCTATAAAAAAAACTAGGAGGCTTCATATGAAATTAAACACTAGAAAACTTGCCTTTTCAGGCATGATAGCAGCATTATACTGGGCGCTAACTGTTTGGCTTTCAGTTTTCAGCTACGGTCCAATTCAATTTAGGGTATCGGAAGCTCTAACTATTTTACCGTTTTTTTCTCCATATTTTATTCCAGGCTTATTTGCTGGTTGCTTTTTATCAAATATTTTTAGCCCGGTTGGAATCGTAGACATAATATTTGGATCATCAGCTACCTTGATCGCTGCAATTTTAACTTATTTAATAGGCAGAACAAATATTAAATTTAAAAAGTATTTAGCACCTATGCCCCCTGTTTTAGTTAATGCTTTAATAATAGGCTGGGAGATTAATAAGGTTTATGGTGCACCTTTTATAATAGCTTTTATTGAGGTTGGCTTCGGTGAACTTGTAGTTTGCTATTTAATTGGGTTACCACTTTTGCTATTTATAGAAAAGAACAAAATATTAAAAAAGTATATTTGTTGATATAGGAGATGCTATTATGTTCACTGGAAATAAGATAAGGCTTAGGGAATATATGAAAGAAGATGCACCCCTTGCTCAGAAATATCTTAATGATCCTGAAATAAAAAGACTTTTAAATCCAAGGATTCCCTTTCCTATAACTTTAGAAGAGGAACATAAATGGTTGGAATTTAACTCCTTATCTAAGGACAAGTATAGTTTCGCCATAGAAAGCTTAGAAGATAATAGGTATATAGGCGGCTGCGGCTTAAATGATATTGATTGGAAAAACAGTGTGGCTACAATTGGTATATTTATAGGGGATAAAACTTTATGGGATAAAGGGTACGGAACAGATGCTATAAAGGTTTTAATCAGCTTTATTTTTGGACAGATGAATATAAATAAAATTAAGTTAAATGTATATTCCTTTAATACTAGAGCTATAAAAGCTTATGAAAAATGTGGCTTTGTAAGAGAGGGTATACTAAGACAGGAACTATTTAGAGATGGCAAATACCATGACGAATGGATAATGGCTATTTTAAAGGAAGATTATATTAAATAAATTATCATTCTGGGACATGCAATATGGCGTGTCTCTTTTTATTTATCGTTCTAAGCTGAACAGTGACACACCTGCATCAGATGTTATGATAATGTCTGCTACTTTCGAGAGTGGGAATTGTCTTTAGATAATTTTTGTTTGGTAGGCAGGTATGTCACTGAAATGACAATCATCTTTTTCTCGTAAATACGTTCATGTCCTTGGAATTAAATATAGTTAATATAAACTTTTTAATTGAGCATAATAATAAGAAAGTATGACAGAAAGGATGAAGCTAATGAGAAAACTAGCCCTATTATTTTTAGCTATGTTTATGCTGGTAGGATATATATCTCCTTATAGTAAGCAATATGTAAATACAAAATATCATATTGGATTTGAATATCCTAGCTCTTTTACTCAAAACACAAAATATGTTAATAGATTTGAAGGAAAGGATGGATTTTTTCAATTTGATGCATTAAAAGGAGAAGGGACTATTGAAAAGGTAGCTTCCTATGAGGCTTTTAGTGATCTGAAGCCTTATGGCGAAAGCCCTGAGATAGAGAAAAGTATCTTAGATGGGCAAGAGGCCATACTCATTATTCCCTCTAAGGATCAAAACATTGAAATGAAGGGGCAGGCTGCCTTTATCGTTAAATATGCTAAGCCAATAACTATAAACCCTGAAAGTTTTAATTATTTCATTTTATGGGCGGATAAAGACCATATTAGAAAAATAGTAAACAGTCTACATTTTATTTAAAGCCTATATATTTTTAACTTTAATACTCTAAATAAGTATGTTATAATTTAAATACGAACTATTTTTATATAATATAAAAAAATGTTCGTAAAAAGAACTGAGGGGAGATAAAATGAGGGATAAGGTAAGAAGGCTATTTGTAGAAAAAAAAGATGGATTTAATGTAGAAGCCAAGGGACTTTATGCAGATTTAAAGGAGAATTTAGGGATTAGTTCCCTTAAAGCAGTTAGAATTATAAATAGATATGATATCTCTGGAATTGAAGATAAAGAATTCGAAAAGTCTATAGGTATTATATTTTCCGAGAAAACGGTAGATATAGTTTATAGGGAAGATTTAAATATTTCAAAGGAAAACAAAATTTTTGCTATTGAGTTGTTACCAGGTCAATATGACCAAAGAGCTGATTCAGCAGCACAATGCCTTCAGATATTGACTGGAAAAGAAAGATCAGATATTGCTACAGCTAAGGTAATAGTATTGGCTGGGAGTATATCAGAAACAGAATTTAAAAGTATAAAGTCTTATTGTATCAATGCTGTTGATTCTAGGGAGGCTAATTTAGATAAGGTAGAATCCCTTTATATAGAACAGGTAACTCCAAAGGATGTTGCAATTTTACAAGGATTTATAAACTATAGTGAAGATAAATTAGAAAGCTTTATGAAGGAAAATAGCTTTGCCATGAGCTTTAAAGACTTAATGTATTGTCAAAAATATTTTAAGAGTGAAGCTAGAGACCCTAGTATAACTGAAATTAAGGTTATTGATACATATTGGTCTGACCATTGCAGGCATACAACTTTTATGACTAAAATAAACAATGTCAAAATCGAAAAAGGTAAATATAATAAAGTTATAGAGACAGCTAATAATGAATATCTAGACACAAGAGCTTATGTTTATGGAGAAAAAAATCGTGATATTACTTTAATGGATCTTGCAGTGATAGGAATGAAGGAGTTAAAAAAGAGAGGCTTACTAGAGGATTTAGATGTCTCTGAGGAAATAAATGCTTGTAGTATTAAGGTTGATGTAGATGTGGATGGTGAAACAGAAAAATATCTAATTATGTTTAAGAATGAAACCCATAATCATCCTACTGAAATTGAGCCATTTGGTGGAGCAGCTACCTGCCTTGGAGGAGCAATTAGAGATCCTTTATCTGGAAGAGCCTATGTTTATCAGGCTATGAGAGTAACCGGAAGTGGGGATCCTAGGACAGCTTTTGAAGATACAATTGGTGGTAAACTTCCTCAAAGAAAGATAACTCTTGGGGCAGCCCATGGATATAGCTCCTACGGAAATCAAATTGGACTAGCTACAGGGCAGGTAACTGAGGTATATGATGAAGGTTTCGTTGCTAAAAGAATGGAAATTGGAGCTGTTATAGCTGCTGTTCCAGCAGAAAATGTAGTGAGGGAGGTGCCAGTGGTAGGGGACCTTATTATACTTGTTGGAGGAAGAACTGGTAGGGATGGTTGCGGTGGCGCAACGGGCTCTTCCAAGGAACATAACGAAGAATCAATAATAAACTGCGGAGCAGAAGTGCAAAAGGGTAATCCTCCTACAGAAAGAAAAATTCAAAGACTTTTTAGGAATAAGGCAGTAAGCACTTTAATTAAAAGATGTAATGATTTTGGCGCAGGGGGAGTTTCCGTTGCAATTGGAGAGCTAGCTGAGAGTCTTGATATAGACTTAGATTTAGTTCCTAAAAAATATGATGGGCTTGATGGAACTGAACTGTCTATTTCAGAGTCACAGGAAAGAATGGCAGTAGTTGTTGATAAGCAAGCTGTAGAGAGCTTTATTAAATATGCCCAGGAGGAAAATCTAGAGGCGGTGGTGGTGGCAACTGTAACAGATACAGGTAGGCTTAGAATGCTTTGGAGAAACAAGGTTATTGTTGATATAAATCGAGATTTTTTAAATACAAATGGAGTTAAACAAGAAACCGATGTAATAATTGAAATGCCAGAGGAGAAAAGCTATTTTGATATGTCCCTATTAAAGGAAGATGATTTAAAATCCAACTGGTTAAATAATCTTAAAAGGTTAAATGTATCCAGCCAAAAGGGATTGGCTGAAAGATTTGATAGTACCATAGGCGCAGGAACGGTTTTAATGCCTTTTGGAGGAAAATACCAAGAGACACCCATAGAAGCTATGGTAGCTAAGATCCCCTTGCTAAAAGGCAACACAAGCACCGCAACGGCTATGTCCTTTGGATATAATCCTGAAATAGGTAAATGGAGTCCCTTCCATGGAGCTATTTATTCAGTAGTTGAGGCAGCAGCTAAAATTGCCGCTACTGGAGGAGATACGGAAAGGATAAGATTGACCTTTCAGGAATACTTTGAAAGACTAGGAAACAATCCGGAAAAATGGGGTAAGCCATATAGTGCTTTACTTGGATCTTTATATGCTCAGAAAAAGCTATCCATACCAGCAATTGGTGGGAAGGATAGTATGTCTGGAACCTTTATGGACATAAACGTACCTCCTACACTTGTAGCCTTTGCAGTTGATACAATGGATGTTAACAAGGTTATATCATCAGAATTTAAAAATGTAAATAGTAAGGTAATTATGGTTAAATGTCCTAGAGATAATATGGATATGCCTGATTTTGATGCATTAAAAGCTAATTTTAAGTTAATTTCAGAGCTTAATAAAGAAGGAGTTATATTGGCAGCTACTACAATTAAGGCTGGTGGTATTGCTGAGGCGGTAAGCAAGATGTCCTTTGGTAATAAAATAGGTATTAAGCTAGCTGATGCTTTAGAAATAAAAGATTTGTTTATGCCAGATTATGGCTCGGTAATTCTCGAGTTAAAGGAACATAGTTTATTGAAAGTTAATATAAAGGAATATGTATATATTGGAGAAACAATAAAAGAAAAAACAATAACAACTCATAATATTACTATTAGCCTTAAAGAGGCTTTAGAAGCTTGGCATGAACCCTTAGAAAAAGTATTTCCTACTAAAGCTGAAGAAATTAAGAGTAAGATAGTTACAAGTTTATATAATGGTAGTATTATTAATTCCAAAATAAAGGTAGCAAGACCTAGGGTATTAATACCTGTATTTCCTGGTACGAATTGTGAATATGATTCTATGAGAGCCTTTGAAAAGGCAGGAGCAATAGTAGAAACAATAGTGGTTAGAAATTTAACCTCCTTAGATGTAGAAGAATCTGTTGAAAGAATGCTGAAGGGAGTTAAGACTTCTCAAATAATAATGTTCCCTGGAGGCTTTAGTGCTGGGGATGAACCAGAGGGTTCAGGTAAGTTTATAGCAGCCTTTTTTAGAAATCCTAAGCTACTGGAAGAAGTAACTAATTTTATAAAATACAAGGATGGTTTAATGTTAGGCATATGTAATGGCTTCCAGGCCCTAATTAAGCTTGGACTATTACCCTTTGGAGAAATAAGAGATATTGATGAGAACTGCCCTACCTTAACCTATAATAATATTGGTAGGCATGTATCAAAGCTTGTCCAGTCAAAAATTATATCCACCAAATCTCCTTGGTTTAATAATGTAAAGCTTGGTGATGTCCATACCATCGCTGTTTCTCATGGAGAAGGAAGATTTTCAGCTAATTCTAATGTGATAGAAGAACTAATTAGAAAGGGACAAATTGCAACTCAGTATGTTGATTTGGAAGGGGTAGCCACCTACGATATAGACTTTAATCCTAATGGTTCTGATTATGCAATAGAGGGTATTACTAGCCCAGACGGAAGAATACTTGGCAAAATGGGACATTCAGAAAGGTGTGGTAATAACATATTTGTAAATGTTCCTGGGGATAAGGATCAGAGGATATTTGAAGCAGGAGTAAATTATTTTAGTTAAGTTATAGTTTAACGTGAATTATAAAGGATAAATGTATTTTATGTAGAATATACATGAATAGAAAATGATTAGAAGGAGGTGTTATTTATGACGAGTAGTTTAGTTTTGGTCGCAGCTGTAATGTTTATTTTCGCTCTAATAGCTATTGTAATTGGAATTGTATTATATGTAATTTTTTCTATAAGTTTGTATAAGATAGCTACAAATGCAGGACTCGAAAATCCATGGTTGGCATGGGTTCCAATTGGAGATTTATATTTGATCGGGAAATTAATTAAAACTTTAAAGATTTCCACTTATGTCATTCCTAGTATTGAAATAGTATTACCTGTAGCTCCGTTTGTAGTAGGTTTTATTGGAAGATTTCCTATAATAGGCAGCTTTATAGGTGGATTATTAGCTTTGGCAAATTTCATTTTAAATTTATTTGTATTAAACAAGGTATACAGAATGTACAAACCAGACTCAGCGGTGCTATTTACTGTTTTAAGTATATTTCTATTACCGATACCATTCATATTCCTTGCAATAAAGGATCTTATTCCAGTAGAAGTCGTAGATTAAGGAACTATTTTTATTTATTAATACCCGCAGGTTATCTGAGTATTGTAAGGGACACATCATTACTTGGTGTGTCCCTTACACGTTATAACTTGTAATATTTTATAGTAATGAGTTATAATGTTGTGAACTACCACTACCCTAAAGGGATAGTGGCTTCTGGTAGAAATACTAAAAGCCTAAGTTCACCAGACTAAGTATTTAGAAACAAATACTACGATAGAATAGTTATGACACCTACGGTTGACGCACTAGACTGTTGCTCTGTCGTATATCGCTAAGAGCTGAGGTAAGGCTCGGTGGGATATACATGTAAGCTATTTTATCTTTGTCGAAGTGATGTCGGATTCTCTAGTTGGTAACAGATTGGAGATACGCATAACCTATAGTGATGTAGGAATTATCTCAAAAGGAGATTTTAGGAATGGTATATGTAGTTGGAAATAATGGAAAACCTTTAATGCCTACAAAACCAAGTAGAGCTAAAAAATTACTTAAACAAGAAAAAGCTAAATGCATCAAAAGAACTCCATTTACTATTAAACTAATTTATGAAACTACTACGTATACTCAAGAATTAATTTTAGGAATTGATACGGGTAGTAGCAATATAGGTAGTGCAGTAGTCGATGTTAAAAATGAAGTTGTTTATCTATCACAAATTGAAATAAGAAATGATATTACAGGCAAAATGAAACAGCGTTCAAAATACCGAAGAAGCAGAAGAAATCGCAAAACTAGGTATAGAATTGCTAGATGGTTAAATAGAAAAAATAGCATTAAAAAATATAGATTTTCACCAACAATGACGAGTAAAATTAATAGTCATTTAAAAGAGATTAAGTTTGTATCCTCAATATTACCAATATCAAAAATAATATTGGAGACAGCAACCTTTGATGCACACGCTTTAAAGAATCCAGATATATTAAAAAACAAATGGTTATATCAGAAAGGTATTAATTATGGTTTTGGGAATACAAAAGCTTATGTATTAACTAGAGATAATTATATTTGTCAGAATTGCAAAGGAAAATCTAAAGATAGTAAACTCGAAGTACATCATATTATCTTCAGAAAAAATGGTGGCTCAGATGAAGAAAGCAATTTAATTTGTTTATGTAAAACATGTCACAATGGACTGCATGATGGAAATATAGCATTAAAGAAAACTGGCAAGGTAAAGGGAAAGTTAAACCATGCTACTCAAATGAATAGTATTAGAGCGCAACTACTAACGCAGGTAAAATGTGAAGAAACTTTTGGGTTTATAACTAAAGAAAATAGACAAATCATGAATTTACCAAAAGAACACTACATGGATGCCGTAGCTATAGCTAGTCAAGGGAATAATGTAGTATTTAAAACTAAGTTTATATTATTGAAAAAGTGTATATCTGATGGAGATTATCAGCAAAGCAAGGGAATTAGGTCAGAACAGAAAATACCAACTTGCAAAATACAAGGTTTTAGGAAATTTGACAAAGTGAAGTATTTAGGAAAAGAGTATTTTATTAAAGGAAGAATGAGTACAGGATTTGCAATATTAATGGAGTTAGAAGGAACTAAGATTGATTTTAGTAATGCACCTAAAGGAATGAAAACCCCTAAAATGAACAATATGAAAAGAATTGGAAGTAGAAAATCATGGATTATGTCTCAAAAAACCATAGTAAATATTTAATAATGGAAATGTAAGTAAGAAAATTGCAGAAAAATATATTCAAAGTCAAGGATTGAGAGGGCTTACATTCACTACCCTAAAGAGATAGTGGTTTTACACCCATTTTATAAAGATTCACAAAAACAAAAACAGAAAGGATATCATAATGGGAAAAATATTAGTACTTGCAGAAAAACCAAGTGTAGGAAGAGAATTAGCTAGAGTGTTAGGCTGTAGGAATTCGGGAACTGGCTACATATCAGGGGATAAGTATGTTGTAACTTGGGCGTTAGGCCATCTTGTTACACTAGCAGATCCAGAGGCTTATGGAGAAGTTTATAAAAAATGGAGTTTAGAAGCCCTTCCAATGCTTCCAGATAAAATGGAACTAGTGGTGATTAAAGAAACCTCTAAGCAATTTGGTATTGTAAAAAATCTCATGAGAGATACAAATATTGATGAAATGGTTATTGCAACCGATGCAGGGAGGGAGGGCGAACTAGTAGCTAGATGGATAATAGAAAAGGCAAACTTTAGGAAACCAATTAAGAGGCTTTGGATATCCTCCCAGACAGATAAGGCTATAAAGGAAGGTTTTAGTAAGCTTAAAAATGGTAGAGAATATGAGAATTTATATAGATCAGCCCTTTGTCGAGCTGAGGCAGATTGGATTGTTGGTTTAAATATTACTAGAGCCTTAACCTGCAAATTTAATGCTCAGTTATCAGCAGGCAGAGTTCAGTCTGCAACCTTAGCTATGATAGTTAATAGGGAAGAAGAAATAAGAAACTTCGTACCTAAGGATTATTACGTCTTAAAAGCGCACACCAGGGACATTAATTTATCCTGGAAAGATAGTAGTGGTAATTCTAGTATTTTCAATGAAGAAAAAGCAAGGAGTTTATTAGAAAAGCTTAAAGGAAAAGATGGAAAGGTTAAATCGATAAGCGAAAGTTATAAAAAACAGTCTCCTCCTTTATTATACGATCTAACAGAACTTCAAAGGGATGGAAATAAGTTATATGGATATGGTGCCAAGGAAACCTTGTCTATAATGCAAAGACTATATGAAAATTATAAGCTATTAACTTATCCTAGAACTGACTCTAGATATATATCAGCAGATATTGTTGCTACACTGCCTGAAAGGTTAAGAGCAATTTCCACAGGAAGTGTTAGAAGTTTTGCTGAAGAAATATTAAGAACTAGAATAATGGCAAACAAAAATTTTGTAGATGATAGTAAGGTAACGGATCATCATGCTATTATTCCTACAGAAGAAAGAGGCAATATTGCTTTATTAAGTAGCGCTGAAAGGAACATATATAATCTTGTAGTAAAAAGGTTTTTAGCAGTACTAATGCCTCCTTATGAATATCTTCAAACAAGTATAACTGTTGATATTGGTGGAGAAAGCTTCTATGCTAAGGGCAATGTTAATAAGGCAAAAGGATGGAAGCGGATATATGAAAAGGAAAACTTTGATGAGGAGGAAGATGTTCAAACTCTTCCAGATTTAAAGGAAGGGGATACAATTAGCGGATTAAATGTTGAATTAAATAAGCTGGCAACAAAACCACCTTTAAGATTTAATGAAGGAACGCTTTTATCCGCTATGGAGAAACCTCAAAATTATATAACCTTTGATAAAATATATGCTAAAACCTTAGGCGAAACAGGCGGTATAGGTACAGTTGCAACTAGGGCAGATATAATTGAAAAATTATTTAACATGTTTTATATAGAAAAAAACGGCAAGGAAATGCTACCTACCTCCAAGGGAAAGCAGCTTATAAGCTTAGTACCAGAGGAACTGAAATCCCCTCTTATGACAGCTAAATGGGAGCTTCAGCTAGATCTTATAAAGAACGGACAAAAGAATCCTAAGGAATTTATTGATGAAATGAAGTGCTATGCGACTTCCTTAGTAAAAGCAGTTAAAGGTAGCAGTGCTATTTATAAGCATGATAATCAAACAGGTAAGAAATGCCCAAATTGCGGTAAATACCTTCTTGAGGTTAAAGGAAAATTTGGCGTTATGAATGTGTGTCAAGATAGAGCTTGTGGACATCGAGAAAATGTTAGTAGGTTTACAAATGCCAGATGCCCTAATTGCCATAAAAAACTTGAGATAAAGGGTGAGGGGGAAGGACAACTATATACTTGCGGAACCTGTAGTTTTCATGAGAAACTTTCTACCTTTAATAAAAGATTTGATGATGAAGGTGGAAAAGCAAATAAAAGAGATGTATCAAATCTAATGAATAAAATAAACAGGGAAAGTGAAGCACCTCTTAATTCAGCTCTGGCAGAGGCTCTCGCTAAATTAAATTTAAAATAAATACTTTAGATTGAAAGGGGATATTAAAATGGCCTTGATTAATTGTGATTTCTACTCAGAAGTACTTGGGGTTTCTTCATTGATTTGTGTTATTTTACCTCAAAACACTACAAGTCAAATAGGTATGGGGGGTTCTCTTAAAAAAGAAAAATATCCTACTTTATATTTGCTTCATGGTTTATCTGATGATCAAACCATATGGCAAAGAAGAACCTCTATTGAGAGATATGTTTCAGAAATGGGTATAGCTGTTGTTATGCCTGCTGCAGGACGAAGCTTTTATACAAATATGGGAAATGGTTATGATTATTTTACTTATATGACGGAAGAATTGCCTGAGATAGCAAGAAGCTTTTTCCCTCTTTCAGGGAGAAGAGAAGATAATTTTGTAGCAGGCTTATCTATGGGAGGGTATGGTGCTTTTAAAATGGCATTAAGCTGTCCTGATAAGTTTTCAGCTGGGGCAAGCCTTTCGGGAGCTGTTAATATGGCGGAGTCTGCTATAAAGGATGAATCTCTAAGTAAAGAGTTAACAAACGTTTTTGGTGATGTTAAAGCTATAAAAAATAGTGGGAATGATATATTTTATTTAGCTAAAAAGGTATCTGAGTCAAAGGGACCCAAGCCTAAGCTATTTCAATGCTGTGGAACTGAAGACTTTTTATATGCAGATAATATAAAATTTAGAGATTACGCAAAAACTTTATCCTTAGACTATACCTTTGAAGAGGGTCCTGGCACTCACGAATGGGGATATTGGGATACTAATATACAAAGAGTGCTTAATTGGCTTCCAATCCAAAAGTAAGGTTTGTAAAAGGACGAGCACACAACTTGTCTTTTTGAATAAGTAGGATTCTAATTTCTAGTTTTATTTCTATATTGGGAAGGAGTGCAATTCAAGTAATGCTTAAATATATTAATAAAATAGCTGAAATTATCAAACCCTACATCTAAGGCAACTTCAAAAATTTTTTTATCCTTCTCTAGAAGTAGTTTAGTGGCTTCATTCATCCTATAATTATTCAAGTAATCTATGGGTGTTCGTCTAACCATCTGCTTGAAAAAACGGCAGAAATGGCCTTCACTCATATTAACAATCTGAGACATGTCCTTTATTGTTAGCTTTTTACTATAATTTTCGTGTATATAATTTAATACTGATTTAAGCCTTTCAGATTGATAAATCTCTGAAGGGGTTCTTTCTTTCCTAGACGAGAAGCCATCATTTGAAAAAATATCTGACAATATAAGATATAATAATGCCTTAATGGATAACTCATAGCCAAGTTTTTTTCCAGAATAAATTTTGAAAATCTCATTAAATTTATTTATTATGTCTTTTTCCCAGGACTGTTCACCTTTTAGGTAGGAGGGCAGGTGAAAAATTTTTCTTTTAAGTGGTTCCATATATTTTTCTTGCATAATATCGTAGCTTTGGCTAGAAAGGATGTCTTGATTAAAAACTATTGCTTTAAAACTACAGGGCGAGTGATCAATTGCAAATGCAGCATGAATATCGCCACTACCTATAATTGCTGCTTGGCCCTCCGATAACTCACAGTAGGCGTTTTCTATTTGAATAAGCACCTTACCCTTAGTTATAAGAAGTAATTCCATCTCATTATGCCAGTGGCAATCAAATAGATTTTCTCCTTGGGGACTTTCACTATAGTAAACCATAAGCGGAAACATAGAATTACCATGTATCCTGTTTTCTCGCATAGAAGATTTATCCATAGCCTTGCTCCTTAAATCATAATTTTAATAATATATCAAGATACTATTAATAATAGTCAATATAATACAAGAATTGTAAGTTTAATATCATTATAATTATATAGTGTAAAAGTAAATTTAGAAAGCAAAAAATTATTTATCATGGAGGTTATAATATATGAAATTTAGCGATGGACAGTGGCAAAATAGAAAAGGTGTTAATGTTTATAGTCCAGCAGAAATTAGAGACATAGAAGTTGAGGAAGATAAGGTTACTATATATACGCCTAATCACCCTATAAAACATAGAGGAGATACTTTAGGAAGCCCATTATTAACCATAACCTATACTACTCCTATACCTGATGTTATTGGAGTTAAAATCACTCATTATCAAGGCCTCATAGAAAAAGGACCAGAGTTTTCTCTTAATATTATAAAAAGTAAGCTTAATTTTGAAAATAATCAGGATGAGGCAATTCTAAAAAGTGGAGATCTAAGTTTAAAACTTAATAAAAAAGGGGATTTCAAAGCAGAGTTTTTCTATAAAGAAAATAAGCTTACGAATACAGGCAATAGAAATGGTGGGTATGTAACTGTTAATGATAAAGACTTTTATATGAGGGAACAACTTTCTTTAGGTGTTGGAGAAACAGTTTATGGCCTAGGAGAAAGGTTTACTCCATTAGTTAAAAATGGCCAAACCGTAGATATGTGGAATCAAGATGGAGGTACAAATTCAGAGCAGACCTATAAAAACATTCCCTTTTATGTTACTAATAAAGGCTATGGTGTTTTTGTTAATGAACCAGAAGCTGTTTCCTTTGAGATAGGGTCTGAAAAAGTATCAAAAGTTCAGTTTAGTGTACCAGGTGAAAGTATAGAATACTTTATTATTGGTGGAGGTTCTATTAAAGAAGTCTTAAAAAATTATACAGCTTTAACTGGAAGACCTGCGCTTCCACCTGCATGGACATTTGGACTTTGGCTTACCACTTCCTTTACCACAAGCTATGATGAAAAAACAGTGAATAGCTTTATAGATGGCATGGCACAACGGGATATACCTTTACATGTATTCCATTTTGATTGTTTTTGGATGAAGGAATTTCAGTGGTGTGATTTTGAATGGGATAAGGATGTATTCCCAGACCCACAAGCGATGCTGAAACGTCTTAAAGCTAGAGGCCTTAAAATATGTGTATGGATTAACCCATATATTGGACAAAAATCTAAGCTTTTTAAAGAGGGCATGGAAAATGGCTATTTAATTAAAAGACCAAATGGAGATGTATGGCAGTGGGATATGTGGCAGCCGGGTATGGCTCTAGTAGATTTCACAAATCCAGCAGCCTGCAAATGGTATGCAGATAAATTAGAAGTCTTAGTTGATATGGGTGTGGACTCTTTTAAAACTGACTTTGGTGAAAGAGTTCCAACAGACGTAGCATATTTTGATGGTTCAGATCCTATTAAAATGCACAATTATTACACGCTTTTATATAATAAAACTGTATTTGATTTGCTTAAGAAAAAATATGGAGTAAATAAAGCAGCGGTTTTTGCTCGCTCAGCAACAGTTGGGTCTCAAATGTTTCCTGTTCATTGGGGGGGAGATTGTACAGCAACCTATGAATCTATGGCAGAAAGCCTAAGAGGTGGGTTATCCTTATGTCTTTCTGGCTTTGGTTTCTGGAGTCATGATATAAGCGGCTTTGAGAGTACAGCTACTCCTGATGTATATAAAAGATGGGCAGCCTTTGGATTACTATCCTCCCACAGCAGATTGCACGGAAGTACTTCCTATAGAGTACCCTGGTTATTTGATGAGGAAGCGGTAGATGTTGTAAGGTACTTTACAAAATTAAAATGTAGCTTGATGCCTTATTTGTTTAAATCAGCTGTTCAGGCTTCAAATTTAGGTCTGCCAACTATGAGAGCAATGGTAATAGAATTTGATGATCCTGCCTGCGAATATCTTGATAAGCAGTATATGCTTGGTGATTCACTGCTTGTAGCGCCAATATTTTCTGAGGATAATAAGGTAAAATATTATCTGCCCAAAGGTATATGGACAAATTATTTAACAGGAGAAAAGCTTTCAGGTGGAACCTGGAGAGAAGAAGAACATGGATTTATGAGTTTACCTTTAATGGCACATCCAAATTCAATAATAGCAGTGGGTGCAAATGATATTAAGCCTGATTATGATTATTGTGAGGGGGTAACTTTTCAAATATTTGAGTTAGAAGCTGGGGTTATAGCAGCAACTAAGGTTTATGATATAAATGGAATTGAAGAAGCAGAAATTACAGCAGAAATATTGGGAAGCCAGATAATAATAAAGCTTCACGAAAATACTTCTAAGTCTTGGAAGGTACTACTCCGGGGATATGAAAACATTATATCAGTTAAGGGTGGAAGCTTTACTAAGAAAGCCTTAGGTACTGAGATTATTCCGGATAAAGATACATATCAAATCATAGTTAATTGTAAATAAAAAAGTTTTACCAATTAAATCAGCTAATATAAAAGGATTAATTTCTGTATACGCAGAAGTTAATCCTTTAATGTTAGCTTAATAGCAGACTTACTATAATTCATCTTTTGCGAAGCTCTTTTAGTCTTCCTCCATTTAAGAGGCGGAATACCTGCATATTCAAAGAAGAATCGATTAAAGCTTGATACCGAATTATAGCCTACCTGTAATGATATACTCAGTATAGATTCATCTGTTATATATAGTAAATTACGTGCCTTTGCTATTCTTATCCTATTAATATAGTCATAAGGTGGAAAGCCCATTATCTCCTTGAAGACTCTTCTAAAATTAGTAACACTCATGTGGCATAGCCTAGCAAGAAATTCTGAATTTAGGTGTTTATAAGAATTTATATTTATATAATCAACAACTGGTGAAATTGAGAGGATACTTTTATGCTTTAGATTATCGCTGGGATTAATATCAGAAATTATCCGGGAAATCATAACAAATAAAGATAAAACCATGCCTTTGACCGTTGTCTCATAATTATACCTTTTATATCTAATCTCATTAAGTATTGCTCTGACTAATTCAACGATGACAGGGTACTTTGAAC
Organism: Clostridiaceae bacterium; assembly: GCA_036507955.1. GTDB lineage: Bacteria > Bacillota > Clostridia > Clostridiales > Clostridiaceae > DATCIH01. The sequence goes on from DATCIH010000040.1 coordinate 39,053, forward strand.
CACTTAAAATATTTTCAAAGGTAGCACTATCATAAACAAATTTCTGATAACCAGGAAAGCCTTCAGGATAAAAATCACTTAATAAGAGCTTTGTATCTACATAAATATATTCCCATATAGAGGCAAATTGCTGATTCCCATCCACTTTATCCTTGGTTATATGAGCTGTATAAGGTGGTATTATCATTACATCATTTGAGGTATGAGTTAATACCTTTTTTTCTACATATGCATAACCATCTCCAACATAGCAATATCCTATCTCCAAACAATTATGAAAATGCATATAATCCACGTCTTCATTTAAATCAATAGGATCTTCTTTTTTTTCCTTTAGAAAAGCGCGTATAGGAAAGTCCTCAGGTAGTTGTATTAAATTATATTGAATGTTTAACTTGTTATCTTCTTTTTTTTTCACATGCATCACCCAATCCTAAAAGTCTATAATTATATATTAATATAATCTACAAAGGATATCAAATTGTTAAAAGGAAATGGACATATCTGCATGATTCTTGATCCTTTTCAAATAGAATAACTTTAATTTTACAAGTAAAATTATTAATAAGGACAGATTTATAAATTAAAAATTAATAATATTATTTTTTTAGGAGGTAAATATGTCAATTTTTAAACTTTCTTCACCAAGTAAACGAATAGTTTTATCCTTAATGGAAGAAGCTGGGGCTATTAATTATGAAGCAATGATGGATGGAATATTAACCTGTAGTTCATCTCCCTTAGGTCTTATAACCGATAAATGTGATTTTACAAAGGGATTAGCCTTTAAATGTGAAAGTCGAGATATAATCGATGAAAGCTTTACTATAGCTGCCTTTAAAAAGTCAGTTTGCAGAAATTATGCAAATATTTTAAAGCTAGAATTTACTAAAGAGGACAATACTTTTATAGTAGAAGCAAGGGCTTACGATGATGGTATAGCTATAAGATTAATTGTTCCTGGCCAGGGAGAAGCATTAGTTTTAGATGAGGCAAACTATTTCACCATACCTGAGAACTCAATGGAGTTTTATGCTCAAAAACACATATTTAGCTATGAAGATCATTATAATCCTATACCTAAATGTGAGTTGTATCAAAATCCTCTAGCCTTTCCGACTTTGCTAAATACTGGTCATAATTTATGGGCTTTATATGCTGAAGCAGCAGCTTTTGGTGATTTTGGAGGAAGTAACTTAATTTCTAAGAAAGAAAGTCCCAGAAAACTGAAGTTATCAAAGTCGCCAGACTTTATAGAGCCTATTAAAGTAAAATACCCAATTATAACTCCCTTTCGAGTAATATTAATAGGTAGCTTAAATGATATTGTGTGCTCTAATACTCTTGAAAGTCTTAATCCACCTTCAATTGTTGAGGATCAATCCTTTATAAAAGCAGGGGTATCTGCTTGGAGCTGGATGACTGAAAATAAATCAACTAGAAATACAAAGCGTATATATGAGTATGTTGATTTTGCAGCAGAAATGGGCTTTACATATTATGTTGCAGATGGTGGATGGCCAGGTCATGTGGACATTCCTGGCCTAGTAAAATATGCGGAAAGCAAGAACGTTAAAATATGGATTTGGGAACATTCAGCAGATATGAGAGATTTTAAAATAGCAGATGAGAAAATGAAGCTATGGTCCTCCTGGGGAGTTGTAGGTCTTAAAATCGACTTCTTTGAATCTGATAAGCCAGATCGTATTGAGCAGTACACTATGCTAGCAGAACTTGGTGCTAAATATAAGCTAATGCTAAATTTTCATGGTGCAACTAAACCTTCTGGTGAAAGTCGCACCTGGCCACATGTTCTTACGAGGGAAGCAGTTATGGGTGGAGAGTATCTTCAAAATTTTTCTAGCTATCTTCCGGGTGGTCCTGATGCTACACATCACTGCACCCTACCTTTTACTCGTAATGCTGTAGGCCCAATGGATTTTACACCAGTACTTTATAATTCCTATTTAACTGGTACTACAGATTGTCATCAAACTGCACTTGGCGTTATTTTTTTAAGTTATATACAGCACATTGGTGAAAGCCTGGAAAATGTATTAAAAAATCCAGCCAGGCCATTTTTATCAAGGCTTCCTGCTAGCTGGGATGATGGAATACTACTAGAAGGCTACCCTGCCAATTTTGTAACTATGGCTAGGCGTAAAGGCGAGAATTGGTTTATAGGAGGTATATGTGCTAGACGTCCTAGAAATTCAGAGCTTGATTTTTCCTTCCTAGGTGAGGGTGAATACACAGCTACTTTATATAGAGATGACATGAGTGATATGCGTCCCTTTGATGCTGCAATAGGGGCAATGCCAAAAGCAAATAAGGAGATTTGTGATTGGATTGATGCTCAAAGACAAAGACCTGCTGCCCACCAGCATGATATGCACCTTACAAAGGTTGAAACCTTTAAGGTATGTAAAAATACAAAGCTAACCGTACCCCTTTGTGTAAATGGTGGATTTGCTATGTATTTACAAAAATAATCTAATCATATATAAAATTAAAGGATTAATTGCTGCGTAACAGTTGTTAATCCTTTAATTTTATATATCAGATATCATAAGAAATTTTTCAAGATCCACAATTGAAAGGGGTTTAGAAAATAGATAGCCTTGTATTATGTCGCAGTCATGGCGCTCCAAATAGTCTAATTGCTCATAGCTTTCTACACCTTCAGCTACAATGTTTAAACCCATTTGATGTCCCAGGGCTATTATTGAATCTGTCACCAAACTGTTTTCAGCATTTGTTATATCATCAATAAACAGCTTGTCTATTTTTAAAGTTGTTATTGGTATTTTTCTTAAGTAAGCTAGAGAGGAATAGCCAGTTCCAAAATCATCTATGGCTATTCTTACTCCGATTTCCCTAAGTTTATATAATTTATCTATTATAGTATCTCTGGAATCCATAATTATTGATTCTGTAATTTCCAGTTCTAGTAGTGAAGGCTTTAAGTTACTTTTCTTTAATACATTTATAATTACATCCACAAAGTTATCTTGAACTATTTGAATTACAGATATATTTACAGAGATAATAAATTCCTTGCCTTTTTTATTTATTATATTCATAACATAATTACAGGCAGTTTCAAGTATCCATTCGCCTAAGTTTATTATATAACCAGTTTCTTCAGCAACATTTATAAAGCTTAAAGGGGGAACCATACCAAGTTTTGGACTGTTCCATCGGAGCAGAGCTTCGAAGCCTATAATTTCTTTGGTCTTAACATCAATTTGTGGCTGATAAAATAATGAAAATTCATTTCTTGCTAAGGCACCCTTTAAATTTTTCTCAATGTTTACTCTTGTTTCAATTTCTTCTTTGATTAAGTTATCAAAGAAAGCATAAGAATTTTTACCATTTTCCTTTACTCTGTACATAGCCATGTCAGCACTACTAAGGAGCAGATCTATAGTTGTACCATTTAGAGGGGCTACAGATATACCAATACTTAAGGTGAAATTAAGTATATTGTCTTCTATTACTATGGCATCTTCGAAGCTTTTGAGGATATCCCTAGCCATATTTTCTGAAGCTTCAACAGTTGAAGCTTTTATAAAATATATGAATTCATCCCCACCAAATCTAGATAAGACTTTATTTTCATCTGCAAACTCACTAAGTCTTTCAGATATTCTAATGATTACCTTATCCCCGAAGGTGTGACCCATAGTATCGTTAATAAACTTAAAGTTATCAACATCTATAAATAGTATTACATCCACAGAAGCATTTCTTTTATTCTCCAAATACTTACTTAGTTCTTCAAATATATATAAACGATTATATAAACCAGTTAAGGTATCGTGATATGCCAAATAATGAAGTTTATTTTCATATTCCTTAATGGTACTTATATCAATATGGGAGCCAGTCATTCTAACTGGTATTCCATATTCAAATATAACTTTACCTCTAGATTTAATCCATTTATAGTCCCCACTTACAGTTTTCAAACGGAATTCACACTCATATTTATCGTTTTTTCCTTCTAAGCTGGACTTATTCCTAGCCTCAACCCTAGCTAAATCTTCAGGATGCACTAAAGTCTTCCAATCCTTTATCTCTTTAGTAAAATAGGTTTTATCATAACCTAACATTTCGAACCATTTCTCGGAGAAAAAGGTTTCTTTAGTGGTGATATTTTGATCCCATATCCCATCATTAGTAGCTTCAATTATCAGTCTGTAAAGTTCTTCACTTTCCGCTAATTCTTTTTTAGCTTCAATTAATTCTTTAAATTGAAGGTTAAGTTCTTTATTTAAAAATATAAGTGTTATATTATTTTCTTCCTCTAAAAGCTTCATTTTTCGTATTTTAGTTATATATGAAATTAAAACCCCTATAAAAATTAACATTAAAATAAAAGTAGTTGAGATAGCGATAACTAAGGGTTTGTAGGTTTTAACAAAGGAAAAGGGCTTATTGATAACTTTAGTTCCCTTTGGTATAGAGCTTAGCCTATAGGAAAAATGATCAAGAATTATATTATCCACAATGTAAGTAGCATTTGAGCTTGTTATATTGTGGATACTTGAAGCCTTTTCTCCGTTAAGTATCCTAATACCTAGCTCTGCGGCTTTTTCCCCTTGAACTTTTCCGCTTAACATGCTTCCACCAATAGCTCCATGGTTTAAGGAAAATTCATATAGATCATATATTGGTACGGTACTACCCTTATATAAACTTTCAATAAAGTAGTCAAAGTTTATTGGGGTGCCATCAATGTCCTTAAAGTAACTAGTTATTAAAAAAGCAGAATCCCTTTTATCTAGATGTTTGGAAAGCTCTATTATATTACTAGCGGATTTATCTTCTAATGTAATAACATTAAGATTCTTCCATGTGTTTTTTATAACATCTCGACTAATAATACCAGTTGAGGTTCCACTTTCGCTATTATCATAAAGAATATATAAATTTTTAATATTTGGATTAATTTTTAAAGCAAGTTTTACTGTGTTCTTAGGGTCAATATTTTCTCTAACTCCAGTAACGTTTAAGGCACCCTTTGTCAAACTTTCAATACCTTCTTCATTCACCCCACAAAAAACCACAGGTGCTGAAGAAAATAGTTCCTTTCGGTTTTTTAAGGAAAATTCTAAAGCAGCGTCATCAGTTGCAATTACTAAATCGGTTTTTTGATTTTTGTATTTAAGCTTTAGCGAATCATAAACATTTTTTAAATTCTCGGTTGTCGGGAAACGTTTCCAATCTATATATTCTATTGATACATCCATAGATAGCTTTGAACTCTTAAGCTTTGAGAGGATAGCACTTGTTTCATCATCACTAAAAGCAAACCCATTATTATATGAGTTTAAAATAAGGATATTATACTTAACAGGCTCAGCTTTTACAATTTCGGAAGTAATAATAAAGGAAAAAACATTAATTAAAATAACCAAAAGGATAGCTTTTAATATCCTATTATTAAAGTTCTGCAAAAAATCACCTCATCAAAAATAACAATTGACAAACTATGATTATTTTTATCC
>DATCIH010000041.1:0-16357 GCA_036507955.1 Clostridiaceae bacterium
CACCACCAGGCGTTCCACCACCAGGTTTTCCGCCACCAGTCTTACCACCACCAGGATAGCCACCGCCGGGATAACCACCACCAGGTTTTCCGCCACCGTGATAACCGCCACCATGATTTCCATCACCGTGATAACCACCATCATAATAACCACCGTTATAATAACCACCAGGATAAGCCAATCCAGAATAAGGGAGAATATTAGAGATAGCAGTATTTGGGACCTGTATATATTGATTACCATAAGGCGTGAGGATAGCTAAATTTGCTATGCCAGTATAAGGATTAAAGCTAACTACGTAAGCATTAACTACTCCATAGCCTTCAATGTAACAAGTTATGTTACTCCCAACATAGGAACTTAATGTTGCAGGACTTATATATCGCATTTGGTCTGAGTTTTGAAATATACAATCTCCGTCATTGTAAGGGCAAAAATCATAATTGTCCATTAGAGTCCTCTTTTTCATAATTTCTATATTATATTATTCTAATAGTTGGTTTTGGTGATTTTTATTTCATAAATAATAATAAATTCCATAAATTAAGGAAAAATATTTTTAATACCTTATTAGAATTAAGCTAACTGGTAATAATACAGTTGAGGTTATTAAAACGGGAGAAATAAATAATCTTTTAGAGGACATAGAAATAATGAGATCAAAATTAGAATGTCTTATAAACGAAAAACAGGGGAACTTGATAGACAATGAAGTTGTATCTGCTAGCAAGGTACTAAATACAACTTTAAATAAATATAATAAGATAATAGAAAATGAATTTGTTAATGAAGCTTAACAAATTGATAAATATTTAAGCAAGCCATCAAAAAGGCTTGTTTTTTTATTGACAATTATATCGCATACCATATAATCATATTAAAATATATCGGTATGCGATATAACACTATACGATATATAGAAAAGGGGGAATTGTTTTGCCAGAAAGTTCAGAACGGGGAGCCTTAACGGAAGCTGTATATTATATACTTTTAGCTGTTTATAAACCTCTTCATGGATATGGAATAATGCAGTTTGTAACAGAATTGAGCAAAGGACGAGTTAATCTTGGAGCAGGAACACTTTATGGAGCTATAAGCACTATGCTAGAAAAAGGCTTTATAAAAGCATTAGATAGTAAATCAGATAGTAGAAAAAAGGTATATGAAATTACTGACTTAGGCAAAGAAATCGTTAGCGGTGAAATTAAAAGGTTAGAGGAATTAGTGAGTGATGGTAATAAAATAGAGGGGGCTTATAAGTATGAAGTATAATGCATTTAAATTGTTCTTAAGTTTTGAAAAAGAAGAAAAATGAATTAATGAAATGGCTGCAAAGGGTATGAACTTCCTTTTTTATTCAGCAATAGGTAGATATTTATTTGAAGAGGGGACTCCAGGGGAATATATATATAGAATTGAACTATTAAAAGACTCACCAAAGCATCCTGAAAGTAGAGTATATATCAAATTTATGGAGGACACAGGAATAGAATGTGTTGCCACTTATATGCGTTGGGTATATTTTAGAAAGAAAGCCTCAGAGGGTGCCTTCGATTTATATTCAGATTATGAATCAAAAATAAAGCATTATAAAAGAATTAGTAGCCTAATTGGAGCGGCAGTACTAATAAATTTATTTGCTGCTTTATTGAATGTAGTAGTTGGTATCTTTCTTGGTTTAACAGAGGCATATATTTTAATTTATTTATTTCCTTATTAAGTTGGACTCTTGTTGTTCTATTTATACCCTTATTTATGTCCTACAACAGAAAAATTAATAAAATGAAAAAAGATAAGCAAATTTATGAGTAATATTGTTTGAAATAAAAATCAGAGGCATACCGATAGGTGTGCCTCTGATTTTTATTCAATTATATTATGCCATCTATAAGTCCCAAGGGTAGTGGCTCAGGTCTAGTGCAACTACTTGTCATTTTATAATACTTTTCAGTATCTGAGCTTATATGGAAAGCATGCATTAGCTCTAGTACATGGTTGGACATATATTTATTTACCCTAGGAGCATGTCCGTCTACAATAGATTTTGCCATATCGGCAACTCCAATACCTCTGCTGTTTTGATTGTAATTGTGAGTTAATGGAATTTCCTTAAATTCAGTACCTCTAGAAGTTCTTAATAAAACCGGTCCATCAAAAGTATTTGGATCTGGGACTATAAGAGTTCCAAGAGAACCATATATCTCTATCCTTGGTAGGGTGCTGCTCCAGATATCGAAGCTGGTTATCACTGTTGCAATAACGCCATTTTTAAATCCAATGGTTCCAGCAACATGGGTTGGGATTTCAACTATAATCTTTTCTCCGAATTTCTCTGAGCTAGTTATTGTTCTTTCAGGAAAGGATATTTTTGTCATTCCACAAACTATTTCAGCGGATCCAAGTAAAGATACTAGAGCAGTAAGATAATAGGGTCCCATGTCGAACATAGGACCTGCACCTGGTTTATAGTAAAAGGCAGGATCTGGATGCCAGTTTTCGTGACCATGACAGGTCATGAAGGCAGTAGCTGCAACGGGAGTGCCTATGAAGCCATCATCAATAAGCTTTCTACAGGTTTGTAGTCCTGCACCTAAAAATGTATCAGGAGCTGAACCTAGCAAAAGATTTTTTTGCGTAGCTAGTTCAACTAATTCCTTTCCTTCAGCTATAGTTAAAGCAAGTGGTTTTTCAACATACACATGCTTCCCTGCCAGTAGAGCTCTTTTACATATCTCATAATGTGATTTAGGGGTTGTAAGATTAACTACAAACTCTATCTCCTTTGAGGATATAAGCTCCTCAGTGGTAAGAATATTAGGTATATGATACTTTTCAGCTGCCGCTTTTGCTCTCTCATCAATTAGGTCGCAACAGGCATATACCTCTGTATTAGCAAAAAGGGTTGTTAAATTTTGAAGATAAATTCCACTTATGTTTCCACAACCAACTACACCAATTTTTATTTTTCTCATTTTTACTCCTCCTTATTTTGCTGCCCAGAGGAAACCTCTGCGCATAAGCTCTTTTGCTTCTGGAATATCGAATATATCTGCATGATGACCTAATGAATTATAAAATACCTTTCCATCTCCCCAATATTTTGTATAAACTACTGGGACAGTAACCTTACCGTTTGATTTATGAGGTCCATCCACCACTGGGAAATCTGTGGATGCAAGAACATTTACGGATGGATCTACATGAATATAGTACTGTTCGGATTTTACTGAAAAATCCTCTATTCCACTGATAATAGAGCTTGAGCTTGACTTCTTTATATTGACTTTATATAAAACTCCGTCGTTACCTGGATGAGCTATCCATTGGGAACCAGTCATAAATTGCCATTCTGTAGAATTCCTAAATGAGTCACACATACCACCATGACAACCAGCAAGACCAACTCCGCTTTCTACAGCCTTCAGTACAGGATCAAGCTGTTCCTTGCTTATTTCACCCATCGTCCATACTGGTACAATAAGATTTAAACCCATTAATTTAGCTTCATCTTTAAAGCTATCTAAGGTATCTGAAACTTCCACTTGAAAGCCTTCCGCTTCCAAAATACTTCTAAATACATTTGAAACAGGTAATGGTTCATGACCATCCCAACCACCTTGAACTATTAAGGCCTTTTTCATAGTAATCCTCTCCTTGTTAATTTATAGTATATTATAAGAATAACCATTAATTAGTTATTCTTCTCGACATAGATTAACAATATATAGACATAGATTGCACTAAGTGATATATTTAGGAGATATGTTGAGTAAGTGGAGGTAGGTATGTATCCTTTTTATGAAACGAAAAGTAGCGATGAACCTTTTTATTTTTCAATTGTGAGGTCTGATAATTTAAGCTTCCCACCGCATCTCCATTCCTATGTTGAGGTTATATTTATTGAGGAAGGGGAGATTAGCGCCACAATTAATAAAGAAACTAAACTTTTAAAGGAAGGGGAAATTGGGATATCCTTTCCCAATGATATTCATAGTTATCATACTTATAGTGAATCAAAACTAATATTATTGCTTTTTTCCCCGGAGATAATAAATAGTTATTTTATAAATCTTTTAGATAAAACTTTGGAAAACCCTTTTATGGACAAGGATCTTCTGAATGATAAAGTTATGTATTTCATTACTTTACTATTAAATGAATTTATTGCAAATAGGAATGAATTTATTATAAAAGGCCTCTTATATTCAATATTTGGGACTCTCCATAACAAATTTAAATTTAAAAATAGAAAATATGCATATAACGGGACAGTACAAATACTTTTAAAATATATAGAAAGTCATTATACTGAAAATATTAGTTTAGATAGCATTTCTAAAAGTCTTGGTTTTAATAAGTTTTATATATCTAGACTCTTTACTAAAAAGATTGGTTTTCAACTAAATGAGTACGTTAATAAACTACGGATAAATATGGCTCAGTCTTTACTCATGGAAACAGATACATCTATAGTTAATATAGCCTTTGAATGTGGTTTTGAAAGTCAAAGAAATTTTAATAGGGTATTCAAAGCTTGTACATCCCTTACTCCTACAGAATTTAGAAGAAGGGAATATAAAAATAAAGTAGATATGGAGTGATTAAATGCTTGATATAAATGATATAATATCTGGAGATTTTTCTAGATATCCAGAAGAAACTCAGGCTTATCTTAGAAATTACAATAATATCCTTAGGGAACAAATCAAGGAAGAGCTAATAAAGGAAAGAGCAGATTCCCTAATTAAAGGGCTAGATAAAAATAATGAAACTTTTATGGAACTCATATCTGATATATTAGAAAATGGTGTAAAGGGCTTAAATAAAATGACGACTGAAGTTTTATTAAACATTTATTTAGAAAAGAAAGGGTATGAAAATTTCATAAAATTACTTAGCAATATTGAAAGTATTATAGCTTTAAGGGATGGGGTAAAATGATATTTTTTGGGCACTTAGGTTTGACAACTGGCGTTATGCGACTTGGTGAAAAATTAATAAATAAGAATGTAAAAAACAATATATCAATTGATTATAGATACGTATTACTCGGTTCTATTTTGCCAGATATTATAGATAAACCAATAGGAGCAGTTTTCTTTAGAAATATATTTCATAACAGTAGAATATTTTTACACACCCTATTATTTCCTATAATATTCATTACTATAGGGCTTATTTTTGTTAAAAAGAATAAAGCTTATTTAACTATAGCCATTTCTTGTTTCATTCATTTAATTTTAGATAGTATGTGGCTATATCCTGGTATTTTGTTATGGCCATTTTTCGGTTTAAGGTTTCCAGTCAGGCCTAAGGGGAATTGGATAAAAAGTGACATTATAGCACTTTTAATAAATCCGGCCTATTACATACCAGAAATCATAGGATTTTCAATATTACTATTTTATTTCATTAGAATTATAAAACGAGATAAGTTAAAAAGTTTTATTTATACAGGGAAAATAGACTAAGAGGAAAGGTGATTATATGAAAAGTATAAACTGGGATAGTAAATCTTATAAAATTGATGGACAACCTGAGTTTTTAGTGTCTGGAGAATTTCATTATTTCAGAGTACCCAAAAAGGAGTGGGAGGTAAGACTAAACTTATTTAAAGAAGCAGGTGGCAATTGTGTGGCAACCTATGTACCTTGGATTTTACATGAACCTAGCGAAGGAGACTTTAGGCTAGGTGATATTCCAGAAAGAGATCTGGAAGGATTCTTGGATTTATGCAAGAAATTAGAAATATTTGTTATTTGTAGACCAGGGCCTTATCAATATTCCGAGATGAAATATGACGGCCTTCCCCAGTGGCTTATTAAAAATTATAAAGAAATATTAGCAAATGATATAAAGGGGAATATACTAAGACATTCATCCATCTCATATCTTCATCCTAAATTCTTAGAAAAAGCTCGATTGTGGTATGAAAAGATATGTCCTATAATATCGAAATGGACACTTTCTAAGGGAGGGCCTGTAGCCTTTATCCAATTTGATAATGAGCTAGGAGGCATACATGAATGGTTTGGCGGGTTAGATTACAATAAAGAAGCCATGGGTTTAGGTGACGAAAATGGTAGATTCCCATTATTTTTAAGGGAAAAATATAAAGAAACTTCATTATTAAATATCAGCTATGGAACTGATTTTAATAGTTTTAAAGATGCTTATCCGATTTCAAGTGAGGATATAAAAAATGATTTTGATAGGCTTAGAGTTAAGGATTATCAAGAATTTTATTTTACTGTAATAGCATCCTATGCAGAAATTTTAGTAAACTGGTTTAAGGAATTTAATATTGATTGTAATATAGTACATAACTCAGCAAATCCTACTATGAATTCCTATTTTCTTGAGACAATCGATAAATTAAAAGGTGGGTTTTTATTAGGATCTGATCATTATTACAATTTGGATATGAATTGGGATCAAAATAATCCAACCCCTTTATATGCAGAAAAGGTATTTTACTCAAATGAGATGCTTAGACTTATGGGCTTTCCAGCTACCGTATTTGAGTTGCCAGGTGGAAGTCCATCTGATTGGCCACCAATAACCCATGAAGATTTAAAATGCTGTTATATGACAAATGTGGCCCTTGGAATGAAGGGGCTAAATTACTATATATTTACCGGAGGCCCCAACCCATTAAATATAGGAAGTAACGGCGATAGTTATGATTATAATGCTTCCATAGGTGAGAATGGTGATATAAGAGACAATTATAATGTACAAAAGGAATTTGGTGAATTTCTAAAGGAAAATTCTTGGATGGCTAGATCTTATAAGGTGTCTGATTTTTATGTGGGTCTTAACTTTGAATATAGTCGGAGTGGTAGATATACCAATAATAGCTCTATAGATAGCTTTAGTAACGAAGAAGCTTGGATACTTATGAATAAAGGCATTATTATATCTTCATTATGTGGTTCCTATTCTCCAAATCTGGTTAATCTGTATGATGAAAGCTATGATGAATTCCTTGATAAGCCTCTGGTTATAACTTCTTCAAATTATATGGCAAAGGAAATTCAAATGAAGTTGGTAAGTTTTATTAAAAACGGTGGTAGAGTTATAATTTGTCCAGTTATACCTTGCTATGATGAGAACTTTAAAAGCTGTACTATATTAAAAGATTTTCTCCAGAGGGCTACCTGTAATAAATTTCATACAAATGATTTAAGAATTAACCTAAGGGAAATTAAAAATATACATGTAAGTTCTGCTTTTTATAGCACAAAAAGTCCTGAAGGAGCTGAAGCAATTGGCATTGAAGAAAACAGTGGCAGGATTGTTGCTTGGGAAAAGTGTTATGACAGGGGAGGAAGTATTACTTGGCTTGGACTCAACTGGAATCACGATAAAAATTCTCAAATAGATATGCTTACCTCAATACTTAAAATAGATAAACCTATTGTGCTATGTGATAATCATAATTTATGGACATCACTTAGAACAAACCAGGAAAATAGTATACTATTTATTATGAATTTATTTTCTTCATCATTAACTGGAAAAATAAAGGTTCTAGGAAGTGATGGGAATTATATAAATTTAGGTAAATATACTCTCAAACCTATGGAGGTAAAGACTATAAATTTATAAACTAACTAAAAAAGGGATCCTCGGATCCCTTTAAATATACTTTTTTTGCTAGAAATTTTGTTCAACTTGAATTTCAGTCTCTATAGTTTTAACTTCAGGTTCAGAATTAACAAATATCCATGGAATGTAAAATAAAGTCAATATAGTAATACCCAAGATAACAAAGCAAAAATAATATGACAGTCCACTTTGAGGTAATAAGCTTAAAGGAGTATTTATATTTGGAGGAGAAGCTAAAAACATCCAGTTTGATTTAATAGTGCTCATATATTTTAAATCTATAAAACGCACCACAATTGTTATAGGGAATAAAATAGCCACTGATTTTATCAGAGCCTTTAGGTTTATGGTATAGCCATGTACTGCTATAAAATAGACAATTGTAAGAAATATGTAACCATGGACTCCAAAATAATGATAAAATCTCATTTTATCCGGTCCTATACCAGATATATCAGGAAATAAGAGAGATACTAAGGCACCAACGCCCCAAAAATAAAGTATATTGAATACTGCATTTTTTTTACTTATACATAATATAAAGGATAACCATAGGGCCATAGCGCATAAATCCAAGGGAATTAATCTTTTTATAAATAAAGTATTATAAACAAAATTTGATATATGATATGTTAACTCTAATCCAAAAGCTACAAGAGTAGCTGAAATCCTTACGATTTTATCAATTCTAGGTTGCCCTAAGCTTTTACGATAAATTATTATTAATGAGGTCAGTAAAACAATTAGGGCTAAAGCATATAAATGATAAGTACTGAAGGGCTCTAAATCATACCTTCCAGGAACATTTTCGAAAAAACTCATAATGACACCTCCTATAGAACATAATTTATTCTCCTTTAATGTATATTAATAAAATTGCTGATAAATTCAATTTTACGATTATTAATTGAAAATGTCCATATTTTATAATTGTTACAGAAATATGATGTGTAGATTCTATATATAAAAAAATATAAATGTATGAATTAAAAGTTTAATTTAAGGAAAAATAAATTTATCAAATAAAAGCTTTAACCAGTAAAAACTGTTAAGTGGAGGGAAAATGCCTAAAAATAAAGAATTGAGTTTAGATGAAAAGAACTACAAAGAATTTGTTAAGGATAGGGAAAGTAAAAGACCGATTTTTTTAAATTGCTGCAGAGCATTTTTAGTAGGAGGTCTTATATGCCTTTTAGGACAAATTATACAATGGACTTTTATAACATATTTTGGATTTACAAAAGAGAATGCAGGAAATCCTACTAGTGCTGTCTTGATTATAGTAGCTGTAATACTAACTGGTTTAGGAGTGTATGATAAAATCGCTCAATGGGCTGGAGCTGGCACTGCCATACCTGTTACAGGCTTTGCAAATACGATAGCATCTGCTGCCATCGAGCATAGAAGTGAAGGGTACGTCCTTGGAGTTGGAGGAAACATGTTTAAACTTGCAGGATCTGTTATAGCTTTTGGAGTCTTTTCAGCTTTCATAGTGGCTATAATAAAGATTACTATATTATGGATAGGGGGTATGTAAATGAAAAGAGTTAACCAAACTTGGATTTTTGAAAAGCCACCTGTTATTATATCTAGTGCAACTGTAGGCGGACCATTTGAAGCGAAGGGTGCTATATCAAAGGATTTTGACATGCTTCATACAGATAATTGGCTTGGCCAGGATAGCTTTGAAAAAGCAGAAAAAAAGCTATTAGAGAATGCTTGCGAAATAGTTATTAAAAAAGCTAATTTGAAAAAGGAAGATATTAATTTCTTTATCAGTGGGGATTTACTGGATCAAATTATAACCAGTACCTTTACTGCAAGAACTTTAAAGATACCATTTCTGGGAATATATGGTGCCTGCTCTAGCTCAATGGAAGGTTTAGCATTAGCTGCATTATTAGTAGATAGCAACGCAGCAGATATTGTGCTAGCTGCAGCTACAAGTCATTATAATACAGCAGAAAAACAATACAGGTATCCCAATGATTATGGTTCACAAAAGCCACCAACTGCCCAGTGGACTGTAACTGGCTCAGGCGCTGTAATAGTCTCAAATAAAGGAGAAGGTATTAAGGTAACTTCAGCAACGATAGGACGAGTTATTGATATGGGTATCACAGATCCATCCAATATGGGAGCAGCAATGGCTCCTGCTGCAGTTGATACTATAAAAGCTCATTTTAAAGATTTAAATATAGCTCCAGATTATTATGATATTATTGCAACAGGAGATCTTGGAGTGGGTGGTCATAAAATAGCCAAGGACCTATTGGCAAAGGATGGCATTAATATAAGTGAAGACATATTTACTGATTGTGGATTATTGATCTATGGTCAGGACCAACAGGTATTTTCAGGAGGAAGTGGCTGTGCCTGCTCTGCTACAGTGACTTATGGACATTTCTTTAACAGGATGAAGCGAGGAGAAATAAAAAGGATTCTAATTATAGCAACTGGTGCTCTTTTATCTCCATTATCTAGTCAACAAAAGGAAAGCATACCGTCCATAGCACATGCTGTGTCAATGGAGATTTAAAAATGAGGGAAGCATTTTGCTTCCCTCATTTTTGGGTTTAGACACATTTTCTCTTGGCTTTTTAATCACTGTTAGTTAAAATAATAAAAGAAAAATATAGCTAAGAATTGCAATTATATAAATTCGTAGTATAATATACTTAATAACAAATGAAATTTTTATTATTTACAAAATAGAGATTAGTTTAAGGAGGTAATAATTATGCCAGATAAGGGTAAAAGTAAGAGCGGAACTAAAAAAGCTCCAAAGGGAAAAACTCCAGCTCCAGCTCCAAAAGCAAAGTAATATAAAACACATAGTTTAAACTATGTGTTTTATTTTCAATATGGATTATTTAGGAGAGAATATGAATAGAATTATAAAAAAGTCCAGCGGAATTGGCGTTGCTCCTGGAACCTTGGTGCATATAGGAGATAAACTTAAAGAAACCGTTGATGTCACCTTGATTAGGTACAATGAGGACGATTATGAAAAAAAGATGCTTAATCATATCGGAGATTTAGATTCTACTAAGGACCATATATATTGGTTAAATATAGATGGACTTCATGATATAAAGCTTATGGAAAGTATAGGAAAAAAATTTAAACTGCATCCACTTATTATGGAGGACATATTAAACACTGGCCAAAGAACAAAGGTGGATGATTATGATGAATATATGTTTGTAGTATTGAAATTACTTTACTTTGATGGGGATAAAAACAAGTTAAGCTCAGAGCAAATAAGTATGATCCTAACAGATAATTATATTATATCCTTTCAAGAAAAGGGTGGGGATATATTTGATAATGTTAAGAAAAGATTAGAAGCAGGTAAGGGTAATATTAGAAAGCTTGGAGCTGACTATTTATTGTATGCTTTATTAGATTCAGTGGTGGACAGTTATTTTGTTATATTAGAGAAATTAGGAGATCAGATTGATGCTTCTGAAGAAGATTTAATGGAAGAGCCAAAAAAAGAAAATCTTCAAAACATTCATAATTTAAAAAGAGAGATGTTATTTCTTAGAAATTCTATATGGCCTCTAAGAGAAGTAATTAGCTCAATATTAAGATATGAAAATACACATATAAAGCCAAGTACGGTGGTTTATATAAGAGACGTTTATGATCATATTATTCAGGTTATTGACACAGTGGAAATATATAGAGACATGCTATCTGGTATGTTGGATACTTATTTATCCAGTATAAGTAATAAAACTAACGAGGTAATGAAGGTACTTACAATTATGTCAACTATATTTATTCCTATAACATTTTTAGCAGGAGCCTATGGAATGAATTTTAAATATATTCCTGAATATAACTGGAAATGGAGTTATCTTGCTTTTTGGTGCATTTCTATTGGTTCGACTTTACTATTGTTAAAATTATTTAAAAATAAAAAATGGCTTTAATTTAGTAAAAGATAAAATTTAAGGAGGAAAAACATGAAGAAAATAGCTAGTTTTACTGTAAATCATTTAGATTTACTTCCAGGTATATATGTTTCAAGAAAAGATACTGTAGGGGATAAGATTGTAACAACCTTTGATATAAGAGTTACCACACCAAATAAAGAGCCTGTGCTTAATACTGCTGAGATTCATACCATGGAGCATTTAGGTGCAACTTATTTAAGAAATCATAAAGAATTTGGAGATAAAACCATATATTTTGGACCTATGGGTTGCAGAACCGGTTTTTACTTAATATTAACTGGAGATTATGCTTCCAAGGATATCGTTTCCTTAGTTCAAGGTTTATTCGAATTTATGGCAGATTTTCAAGGGGAAGTACCAGGAGCGGCAGCTAAGGATTGTGGAAATTATCTTGATCTGAATTTAAGTATGGCAAAATATGTATCAAAGAAATATCTTAAGGAAATACTTTTAAATATTACGGACAAAAATCTTAATTACCCATTATAAGCTAAAAAAATAAAAGCAAGAAATTGCTTTTATTTTTTTACAAGGTATCCTTCTTCTTTCAAAAGCTCTGCAATAAGCACGGCTCCACCAGCGGCGCCTCTTATGGTATTATGTGATAGACCTACAAATTTGTAATCAAAAACACTATCTTCTCTAAGTCTACCACAGGATATTCCCATCCCATTTTCTAGGTCCCTATCAAGATTAGTTTGAGGTCTGTTATCCTCTTCAAAATAGGTAATAAATTGCTTTGGAGCACTTGGAAGCTTTAAGAGCTGAGGTTTACCTTTATAATTTTTCCATAACTCTAATATTTCTTCCTTAGTAGGTTTATTTTCAAATTTAACAAATACAGTTGCTAAGTGACCATCAAGAACTGGAACTCTTATGCACTGGGTTGAAATTATAGGACTTTTTGCCTTTACAATCTCACCATTTTCAATTGTTCCCCAGATTTTTAAGGGCTCTTGTTCACTTTTTTCTTCTTCACCGCCAATGTAAGGTATTACATTGTCCAGAATTTCAGGCCAAGTTTCAAAAGTTTTACTAGCACCAGATATTGCTTGATAGGTTGAAGCAATAACAGTAATTGGTTTAAATTTTAGTAGAGGGGTTAATAGCGGTACATAGCTTTGTATGGAGCAGTTTGGCTTTACGGCTATAAAGCCTGTTTTTGTACCAAGACGCTTTCTTTGATAATCAATAATAGCAAGATGACTATCATTGATTTCAGGAATTACCATAGGTACATCTTTTACCCATCTATTAGCAGAATTGTTTGATATGACCGGGGTTTCGCATTTAGCATAAGCTTCTTCAAGTGCTTTAATTTCTTCTTTTTTCATATCAACAGCACAAAATACAAAATCTACTTGACTACAAAATTCCTCAACGATAGAAGCATCTTGAACAATCATATCCTTAATTCTTTCAGGTATAGGAGTAGACATCTTCCATCGATTTTTTACTGCGTTCTCATAGGTTTTACCCGAGGAACTTATGCTAGCAGCTATAGCGCTTATTTGAAAATATGGGTGGTTTTCTAGTAAAGTTATGAAACGCTGGCCTACCATTCCAGTTACACCAACGATACCAACCTTGAATTTATCCTTCACAATATCACCTCACAAAATTTGTATGGGTAAATTTATAACTCTTATATTAACAAGTATATGATAAAAATGCAAATGGATTTACAAAATATTAATGTAATGTTAAAATTATTTAATGTTTTAAATATATTTACTAGGAGTTTTTTTTATGAAAAATACCTTTCTATACAATAAATATTTATTAGTAGAAGGTAAAAGTGAGAAGACCATCAACCTTTACATGTATTATCTTAAAAAGTTTGATATATGGTATGAGGCTAACTATAGTAAACCAATGGATTTTTTAGATAGGGAAGTCGTTATTTATTATTTAAATAATTTAGCATTAAAGTTAAGTAGTAAATCTTTAAATTCCCAGGTAAACTTTTTTAGATCTTATAATGCTCATTTAATATCGGTTGGAGCTCAGAGTGAAATGGTAATAGATTTAAAAATGAGGATAAATATACCTAAAAATAAGGAAATACCTAAGGAGTTGAATGAAAAATTCGTCGAGGACCTTCTTCAGAATGTTTATAATAGTGATGGAATAAAAAATTTCACTATGCTTTATACTATAGCTTATTCGGGCATAAGACCTATTGAGCTTGTGGAGCTCCGACTTAAGGACATAAATTTAGTGGATAGAGTTATTTATATTAAAGGAAGATATAATAGGGAAGTACCAATAGATTCAAAGCTAATTAATAATCTTAAGCTGTATCTTAGAGATGTTGATAAACTCCAAGAATATTTATTTATTAATGAAAGAGATACTCCCTATACTGAAAGAGGTATTCAATGGCTTTTTAGAAAATATTGTAGTGATACTAAGCTATCCTTAAATGCTTTAAGGGAATTTCACAAATCCATGCTCTTTAAACAAGGTTATAGCCCTAAAGAAGTAGATGAAATGCTTGGCTTTTCTACTGATAAAAAAAGCTATATAAATAGTAACTTTCAGGAAATGCTAACCCCAGCTCAGTTTGCAAAGGAATTTAATGTTACAGCTCAAGCTGTTAGAAAATGGTGTAATAATGGCTTGGTTAGAGTTTATAAAACTGATAAGGGTTTTAGAAGAATTCCTTATTCTGAGGTTGAAAGGTTTAAAGATAGTGCCTATCCTCGGCACATTAAAAAAAGAAGTTAACGCTCTTGAGTTGTTAACTTCTTTTTTTATATCTGTTAAAATAATTTAGCAAGATGAGATTTTTAATTAGGATAATCTTGACAAATACTAAAAGCAGGCATATAGTTAACTATATAAGTAATTAACCATACAACCAAGGAGGTGAAAGAGTGAATATATCTTTAGATGATATAAAGCCAATATATTTACAAATATCAGAGGGGATAGAGGATGATATTTTGAAAGGTATACTAGAGGAAAAGGAACAGGCCTTATCCACAAATCAGTTTGCGGCCCAATATCAAATTAATCCTGCTACAGCTGCTAAAGGGATAAATGACCTAGTTGAAGTTGGTATATTATATAAAAAACGTGGATTGGGTATGTTTGTAGCAGTGGGTGCTAGGAAACAGATATTAGAAAAGCGAAAAAAAGAGTTCTTTAAGGTTTATATAACAAAAATGCTTATTGAGGCAGAAAAACTTGGGATTACCAAGGACGAGATATTTGAAATGATAAAGAAGTGATATAGGGGGTATTAAATTGGAATATGCCGTTGAAGGTCTAAAACTGAAGAAAAAGTATGGCAAAGAAATTGCTTTACAGGAGATTGATTTTACACTTGAGAGAAATAAAATATATGGCTTATTAGGTAGAAATGGTGCTGGGAAAACAACGCTTCTAAATATTATTGGAACTAATAGCTTTCAAACAAAAGGTGAAATTAGGGTGTTTGGAGAAAAGCCTTTTGAAAATAGTAAAGTCTTAGATCAAATTTGTTTAGTTAAGGAATCTGGAAATTACCTAGCTCATCTAAAGGTACAGGATATAATAAAGCTTGCATCAAAATTTTATAGTAATTGGGATAATTCCTTTAAAGAAGAGCTCATAATAAAGTTTAATCTTAAGATGAACAAAAGGTATTCAGCTCTATCAAAAGGTATGAAATCAGCCTTAGGAATAGTAATAGGTCTTGCATCCAGGGCACCTCTAACCATATATGATGAACCTTATTTAGGACTCGATGCCACCTCAAGATGGTTATTTTATGATATTCTACTTAAGGATTATATAGAAAACCCTAGAACAATAGTATTATCTACTCACCTAATTGATGAGGTTAGCAAGGTTTTGGAGAATATTATAATTTTGGATGAGGGGAAAATAATTCTATCTGAGAGTCTTGAAGACTTAAGAACAAAAGCTATAAGTTTAACAGGAAGAGTGGATTTAGTAGAAGAGGCAACAAAAGATAAACGTATAATCAATTATCAGATTTTTGGCAGGAGTGCAACTGCTGCAATTTATGATAATATATCTTCCGTGGAAATAAATGAATGGAAATCTAGTGCTTTAGAAGTTAAAGCATTAACCCTTCAGGACTTCTTCATATATATTACTTTAGATAAAAAGGGGGCTAAGTAGTTATGAAAAAGGTAATGCAAAATCTCTATTTGAATTTTATATGTTCCAAGCAATTACTCATTTTACTTTCAGTAGTCTGCAGCATTTATATGGTTTTCTTGTATTTAAATAATATACCAAAAGTTTTATTTCCTACAGCACTTCGAAACCTTCCATACGCTCAATACACTCAAATTATTAGTATGAATAAGCCTAGCATGAGCTATATTCCAATGTTGTTTATTTTTTTAGTTGTTATTACTATTTTAATAACGCTTAGAGTTACTGAGAATAGTTTTAACTTAAGCTTAAGTCTTGGTTCCACTAGAAAGGATTATTTTTATGGAAGTGTGTTTTTCTATACTTTATTATCTATAGTATTTTCTATTTCACTTACAATCCTATTTTTAATTGAAAAACTTATTTTAAACTCCTTTGGAATACATCAAAGCCTTGGATATAGCTTTCTTAGTAAGAAGGTAGATTTTATAAATCTATTAAGGATGAACTTATATGTTTTTGTAACCATATTAGCTGTTGCAACTTTAATCTATATGCTATCGTTTCTGCTATATAAAGTAGGATGGTTTTTATGGGCAATAATAATATTTGGTATCGTTACAATTTATATGGGGGTATGCCAATTAAGCATTATACCTTTAATTATA
>DATCIH010000042.1:0-8270 GCA_036507955.1 Clostridiaceae bacterium
ATACTCGAAATTTCCACCTATTACCAGGTTTTGGGAAAGGCTAAATTTATCGAAAGCTATCCAAAGGAATTTAGCAATTTAGCAGAAAAGAATATAAAGAAAGTTGTGCTTATAGCGAAAGAGTCATCACAATATGATGAACTAGAAGCTTTTAATAAGGGTGAAAAAAATAATTTAAAACAACTTATGGCTGAACTTCAGGTACAAGTCTTTGTTTTTGATGAGCTGAGCTTAGAGATTGAGGCTTAGTATGCATGTTTTATTTTGTAATATAGCTTGGATGAAAAATTATGAAGGCGTTAGTGAAGAGGATAAACCTAAAAATGGTGGTGCTTATATAAAAGAGCTGGAGTATGGTGCAGAATGCTTTAACTTCCAAGATTATAATGGGAAATGTTACGGCTTTGTTATGCTAAATGGGGAAATGAATTTGGAAGAACATTTTAAAGAAGTAAAAAAAGAGGATGCTTTTTTAAAGAATGTACTTATTATTTGGGTTGCAACGAATGATACAAATGAAGCAAAAGTTATTGGGTGGTATAAAAATGCTACAGTTTATAGGGAGGAACAGGGGGTACAAGCATTTACAAATGAAAAATTTGACCTTTACTACAGAACAGAAGCCTTGTCAAAGGATTGCTACTTGATACCAGAGGAGGAAAGAACCTTTTCTATCCAAAGAGCTTCTCAATCAGGTGAGGGTACTGGGATGGGAAGAACCCATGTGTGGTATGCCCAGTCCACTTTTGCTCAAACAGTCTTAATCCCAAAGGTAATTGAGTATATAGATAGCTATAAGGGGGAATATGCTAATTTTGTATATACTGATAATATTCTCAATGAAAAACTAAAGGAAAGCTATGGCATAGATGATTATAAGAAGCTATATGATGAAGGAATTAAATGCTATAAGGATGATTATTTTGTGGATAGTTTAAGATTCTTCAATACAGCAAGGAGTATAAAAGAAACCCCTCAAGTTATTTCTTGTATTGCAGAAAGCTTACTTTCACTGAATTGTTTTAATAAGGCCATACCCTTATTTGAATTAGTTATAAAACTTCAGGGCAATAAGTTAGATGCCATGCGAAACTTAGTATCCTGTTATGATTTTATTGGTGATAGAAAAAATACAATAGAATATTGTAAAAAACTGATAGATATATTAGGGGATGCTAAAGGGAATATAGATGAAAAGATCTATATTTACTGTATTATGTTTGATATATATATTTTATTAAGAGATAAAAAGAGTGGCAGAGAGATTATTGATAAAATCGCCCAATACTCCAATGATGATGGCAATCAAACTGTTGATGAGATGGTAATTATTTTAAAAGATGAATTCCCTGAATAAGGTTTATTTAAATGAAGAAGTATAACAAAATATTCTAAAAAAAATGTTTTATGAATAAATATAGTTTATTATAGGAAAATAATAATGAGATTTTAATAAACTAAATTTAAAGGGGGATTTTACATGATTGAATTAAAAATTCAAGTTGACATTCAAAATCACAAAGAAATTGCAGAAACCCAAGGCGAAATTTTTAAATTATTACCAGCCTTTCTGTTAGTTGGAAAAGTTGAAGAGGAAGTAAAAAAGCAATTAACAGTAGCTTTAAATAAAAATATAAAAGCTGAATTAGCATTAAAAGGAGTTAAAGCTAAAGTTTCTATACGTTAGATTCTTAAGCAGGATTACCACTTTATTAGTATGATTTATCTATCAAACATCAAAGGGGAGCCTCTGGTGTTTTTTATTTCTTTATGCAAATCATCAATTACTAAATTATTTGTTGCTAAATTTGATGTATTATTTTACGAAGTATTAGGGTATAATAATATCAACAAGCTTTGGAGGCGTAATTTATGCCAAATATTAAACCAGTATCTGATCTAAGAAACTATAACAACATTCTTCGCTCGTGCCAAATTGGTGAGCCTGTGTTTCTAACGAAGAATGGCAGAGGCAGATACGTTATTTTAGATATTGAGGAATATGAAAAACAACAGGCAGTGATGAAGCTCTTGTCAAAGCTTTCAGAAGCAGAAGATATAATTAAGACAGGAGACGAGTGGAAATCACTTGATGACCTAAAGAACGCATTGGAGTAAGTGGTGGCTACCTCATACTTTACAGGGTGGAGGGAGAAGCATTAAATGAGTAGAAAATGAAAGCTCACAGCTAATTATTATAGCTTAAAGGCTTTTTTTATTTCTCCCATTGAGAAACCAAAATTCATTAACAATATTTGTAAAATATAAAGGAATATATAGAATTTTGTAGAATCTTATATGTAGAGAACAGAATGTTAGTGTAAATGTAGGTGGTTGAGGGTTATGTATAAAAAAGAATTCATAAGATCAAATTCAGTAAAAGCATTTATTAAGAGGTTGGGAGAAAGATTGGATAAGCCCAATTCCTTTTGCCATGGGTTCCAGAGGAACTACTATTTGCCTGGGGTAGGGGTAGAGAGAATAAGTATATAAGTAGTCAACTAAACAAGCGTAATCCTAGTAGTGGTAGCTTGATGTTCCCTGAATTATTAAATAAACCTAAACGGCATACGGAGAGTAATATTCGTGCCAACTGGCTGATAAATGCAATTCTAAAAACTACAGATAGCAAGTTTAATAAACTTGAAAAGGGAATGCAAATGAGAGCTTTAGAAGGTGCATTATTTATGATTGGATATAAGGTTAAAGGAGAGTAAAATGCAATCTAATTTTAAAACTACAATAAAGGAATTTGAAAGATTTATGGAGTTTATCGAAGTTGAAAAGCCTATATTATCAGAAAGGCAAGAAGACTCGCTTTAACTAGTAAGCTTTATGTAAAAGCTAAAGATGAAAAGGGCAAGTTAATACTTCTTAAGTCCCCTAACCTAGAAAGTTTTCAAAGCTTGAATGAATATGAAAAGTATACTTTTTTATTGCAAAGCTATTGGACTAGCTATCCCTTTGAAGAAAAGTTCGATTGTTGGATTAACATAAAAGCTTTATATGATACTCTAGTTGCTATAGTAAAATCAGAGGATGGGGAAATAAGTGAAAATGATAAGAGCAATAGTTTACACAGGATGTATTCTCAAGGAGCAGATTTTTTTCATCATTTAAGTTTCTTTGGCTTTGGTGACTTGAAATTAATTGAAGGAGCAAATGGCAAATATAAGGATTCTATAAATAAATTTTCTCCTAATCCCTTCGGAATAGAAACAAGTGAGTTTCTTCTAATAAAAGCATTGTTATACTGGAATATAGATGATTACACCTTAAATAGTGGCTCAAAGGGAATGAAACTATTACCAAAGGAAAACAGACATCCTTTTAAGGCTTTTAAAAATATTTTTCAAGATAAGCTTGTAATAAATACCGTTAAAACTAATATTAAAATTGATAGAACTGGAGTTTATAGCTTTAAGGTAAGCTTGTCTAAAACAGTGTGGAGGAAAATAAACTTATCATATAAACATACTTTGGCAAATTTACATAAGGTTATTCAAGAGGCATTTTCTTTTGATGATGATCATCTATATGCTTTTTATTTAGGTGGTAATAAGAGAAATCGAAAGCCTATATATTGTGAGTTTGCAGACAGCGATGGGGTCACAACAGAGGAAACACGAATAGCGGATTTAGAACTTTATGTAGGGCAGAAAATGTTGTATCTTTTCGATTTTGGAGATGATTGGGAATTCGAAGTAGAGCTTATGGGAATTGATAAAGCAGCCCCACTTCTTTTGAAACCGAAACTTATGGAGTCAAAGGGAGAAGTGCCTAAACAATATGATTATGAAGAAGAAGAAGAGGACGACGACGGAGAGTAGCAAAATCTCGTAATCCAGTTAATAAGGTGAAATTGAATCACCTTCATGTATGAGTTAAGGAAATAAAAGCAATTTGACTTTGAAAGGGGGGGACAGGAAACCTGCCCCATCGTCCCTTACTCAATTAAGAAATCCAATACATTAACAAATTTAATACCCTGGTGATCAGTTATAAATGTTTTATCCATAGTAAGTAATATTTTTTCATAATTATCATTAATTGCATTTAATGACGCCAGTTCTCGTGATTTCACATTTTCATCAGTAACGGTATAGGACACTTGAAAATACTTTTTTTCATCTTGTTTTACAGCAATGAAATCAACCTCTAAGTCATACCATTTTCCTATAAAAACTTGATAACCTCTCCTTAAAAGCTCAAAATACACTATATTTTCAAGGATATGTCCGTAATCTGTGTCTGTGTATCCTAATAGAGCATTACGTATGCCTGTATCTACAACATAATATTTTGATAAAGATTTCAATAACTCTTTGCCTTTAATATCATATCGATTAACCCTATACAATATAAATGCATTTTCAAGCATTGTGAGATAATTTGATATTGTTGAATTTTGAATTCCTTTATCTTCTTTTGCTTGATTTGTAAGATAGGTACTTATTTTATTGGCTGAAATAATGTTACCTATATTGCTAATAACGTACTTTATTACTCTATCAAGCATTGTAGGGTCTTTTATATTATTTCTCTGCACCACATCTTTCAGTATCACTGTGTTATAGATACCCATTAAAAAATCATTTATTATATCATTTTGTTGCGGCAATGCTGAAATTGCAGGAAGACTTCCATACTTTAAATATTGATTAAACTTTTCTTCTAAGCTTAATTTATTATCAAAATGTTGAAAAGTTAAATATTCTTTAAAAGAAAGTGGTAGCATTTTAATTTCTACATATCTACCAGATAGTAATGTTGAGAGTTCTGAAGATAATAAATACGCATTTGAGCCAGTGATGTAAATGTCTACATCTAATTCTACAACGAGGCCATTAATTGCTTTTTCCCAGCCTTTCACTTGCTGTATTTCATCTAATAAGATGTAGGTTTTATTAGTATTATGAATTTTACTTTTAATTATTTTATATAAATCTTTATAATTACTAATATCGTCATACTCCATCAATTCAAAATTTATATATATAATATTAGTTTCAAGTACATCATTATTTAATAGATGTTCACGAAACAGCTGTAACAATGTAGATTTACCACATCGCCTAAGTCCTGTTATTATCTTAATTATGACATTATCCTTATATGCTAATAACCGTGACATATAGACCTGTCTTGGTATCATTTGTCTCACCTTCCTTTCAACAATTATACTTGAAATAATTTCAAAAGTCAAGTTTTAGCTTTACTGTAATAAAAGTATAAAAGTATTGTATTTTATATGGCTTTGAAGTGCAAACATGATAATTAATATAAATCAAAAACCCAGCAACTGCAACAGTTGCTGGGTTTTTGTGTTGAATAATGTTAGCATATTAATTTAGGCGTATATTGTTTGATATTTTCTATGGTGCTACTACAGTGTTCATAATCAAAGTAACTGCAGTCTGTGCAAATAGTCTACCATTTACTGTTGCATGAGTTCCAAGAGCAATATTTGTCTTACCAAGTATTATTCCCTCAAAATGTGCACCAGTTCCGATTGAAACTGTTCCTGCTGTCTGCCAGAATATATTTTTGGCTTGTACTCCACCAGCTAGAGTAATATTGGTGCTAGAGGCTTGGGTAATTCCTTTAGCTATTTGGAAAATGAAAACATCATTTGGTCCACCAGTAAGAGTAACATCAGCATTTATTAAAACACCAGTGCCCCACTTGTAAACACCAGGTGTAAGTGTTTGACCACTAAGATCTCCAGTATAAAGTTCGGTATAATTAGCAGGTCTTCCAGCAGCATCCGTGTATGCTGTTTCCATGTTGTTTACTGCAGTTGTTAGATTACTTGCAGTTGGAGAAGTATAATCTGGAGCATAGGCCTTTCCAATAACTTGAGTTGAAGTTGAAAATTGATTAGTGGAATCCTGTACTAAAGAAAAACCAGTAATTGCGGTTGATGTAATTGGACTAACTCCTATATTCCCAGTTATAACTGATTTAGGTACAGAAGAAATTCCTGATTTTGCAAGTATCGCATAATCGCCAGCCAAACCTAGGTTTACTGCAGCAGTATTAAATGCTGGTGCACTACCTAAAACTTTAGAATATGTATTTTTTGAAACCTTGTTGTCAGCAAAGGTTGAATTAAATGAAATTAAAACCATAGTTGCAATAATAGAAAAAGATAATAGATTTTTAAAATATTTGTTCTTCATAGTAATTTCCCTCCCGATTGAGTTTATTTTTGCTTTTGTAATCTAATACGTAAGACGTTTTATATTTAGGGGGGTAGGGTAGAAAAAATTATCATATAGTATAATTAATCAACAATAAAACCAAAATATGATAAGCATAAAAATATTTGGAGGTATTGATTATTATGAGTAAAGTTTTGTATATTAAAGCAAATGCAAGACCAGTTGGGAGTATCAAGAACATACAGTATATCTGACAGGTTTATTGAAGCTTATAAGGAAGCTCATCTGGGTGATGAAATTATCACACTGGATTTGTATAAAGAAGGGATAAACTTTTTGCCGCAAGGAGATCTTAATGAGCTACATAGACCTAAGCTCGGAGAAGGCCAAGACCACCCCATATTAAAGTATGCCTTTCAATTTTTAGAAGCAGATAAATATGTAATAGCAGAGCCTATGTGGAACTTAAGTATACCGGCAATTCTTAAGGCTTATATTGATTATGTAACTGTTAATGGAATTACTTTTAAGTACACGGCAGAAGGCCCCGTAGGTTTATGTGAAGGGAAAAAAGCAGTTAACATTACCTCACGAGGTGGGGCATATTTAGCAGGACCTGGTGCAGGTTATGAGATGGGTGATAGGTACCTTAGGACTTTATTTAATTTCCTTGGTATTAGAGATTTCACTACAATAGCAGCAGAAAATATGGATGTTATTGGAGCAGATATTGAAGGAATTATTGAAATCGCAATCAAGGATGTGCAGGATAAAGCAAAGAAATTTTAGCAATAGAACATATATAAACCAAAAACCCAGTAACTGTTAAGATTGGTAACTGTGGCGTACACTATTCGAAATAACGAATAACGTATGCCATTTTTTTTATATTCAAGCCTTATATTTAAGGTGAAAAATCAAAACAAAGTCCGTATTATGGTACAGCTACAGTGATAATATGGAAATATAGGAAAAATAATTATATCGGAGGAAAAAAGTTATGAAAATGGATTTGGCAGAAATAGTTTTTATCTTGGATAGAAGTGGTTCTATGTCCGGTTTAGAAAAGGATACAATAGGTGGATACAATTCCTTCCTGGAAACTCAAAGAAAGGCTCCAGGGGAAGCACATGTTACTACTGTCTTGTTTGATGACAGGTATAATCTGGATGAACATATCATTTCTTATTCTTTGTTTTTTTCCCAACTTGAATGGCATTTTGGGGGCATCTGTTTACACAACCAAAGCAACTGACACAGTTTGTTCCCCAAACCGGCTTATCATCAAATGTAATATTTTGTACAGGACAATATTTTATGCATTGCGTGCATTTTATACATTTATCGTCCGTATATAGCTTTTTATCAAAGTTTTTATACATTAATATTTTATGTGCTTGTTTAGAAATAAAACTCATTCCTGGTATAGGGCGGTACATTATAACCGCTTTTTTATTCAATATATCTTTAGCAAAACTAGCAATTTCAGTCACAGATTGATCTAACAGAGTTTTCTCTTTTTCAGGCTTTGGAGTACTTGAGTTATAGATATCATTTTCAGGCATTTATATTTTAAACCAAGCATCTACATCTTCCTTAAAAGCAAGGTACGATCCCCCCGCAGAATTTGCATAAGTTATAACAGCAAATACATATATACCTCTTTTACCTATATGGGTGAATAATCTATTCTTGAAATCTAATACAATATCCGGTGCACTTCCACAATAACAAGGAAATACAAGGCTAATTCTTTCAGCATTATCACATTGCTTGAAATCTTTAAACCTTGCTAATGATACAACCTGTTCACCTTCAATTTTATCTGCAATTTGCTTTGCAACCGCATAAGAATTTCCAGAACCTGAAAAATAAAATATCATTAATATAATCCTCCCCGCATTTTCGGTAGTGTAAAATTTTTTACACTCCTTTTTTGATTTATTCCTTATATATCAAGGGTTTCAGAGTTTTTTAGATGCAAAAAACAATGACCCCCTTAATTTCATGCTATAATTGAATCGCTTACTAAACAAAAATACACATGAAAGGGTGTCATTGTTATGGATTCAATTATAACTTATTTAGTACTATATAATCAATATC
>DATCIH010000043.1:0-53433 GCA_036507955.1 Clostridiaceae bacterium
GCAGCAGCATCATTAAAGATTATAACCACAGGTTATGTATATGTGGTAGAGAGGCTTGGTAAGTACCATAAAACTCTTGAACCCGGGTTTCACTTTATATATCCATTTGTAGATGTAGTAAGATCTAAAGTAAATTTAAAGCAACAGATACTTGAAATAGAACCACAGTCGGTTATTACAAAAGACAACGTAAAGATATTAATTGACAATGTAGTTTTTTACACAGTAGTCAATGCAAAAGAAGCAATATATAATATAGAGAGTTTTAGGACAGGGGTAATATATAGTTCTGCAATTAATATGAGAAATGTTGTTGGGGATATGGCCCTTGATGAAATTCTAAGCAATAGAGCGAATATTAATAGTATGGTATTAAAGAGTGTTGAAGATGTAACAAGAAAATATGGTGTAGAAATACTTTCAGTAGAAATTAAAAATATTATTCCTCCTGCAGAAATTACTTCAGTTATGGAGAAGGAAATGACTGCAGAGAGAACTAAAAGAGCGGTAATTCTTCAAGCTAACGGAGAAAAGCAAAGCGCCATCGCAAAGGCTGAAGGATTAAAACAATCTGTGATATTGAATGCCGAAGCAGACAAAGAATCAAATATTAGGAGAGCTGAAGGCTCAAAAGAGTCACAATTGCTTGAAGCCGAGGGAAAAGCTAGAGCTATAGAGGCTGTGGCAGAGGCTCAAGCTAAAGCCTATAACCTGATAAATAAGGCTATTTTAGAATCAGGTACAAATGAAACCATTATTGCGCTAAAGCAGGTGGAAGCACTAATAGAAATGGCTAAGAATCCAGCTAATAAACTAATAATACCTATGGAATCAATTTCTACATTAGGAAACATATCTGCCATAGCAGAAACATTAAAATTAATAAAATAGATTAAAAGAACTCTAAATTGTATATTATGTAATTATTATAAAAAACAGATAAACTTAAAAAGTTATCTGTTTTTTTGTTGTAAGTTTTTAAAATATTAAAAGAACGCAGGTAAACCCTACGTTCTCATTTTTTGATTTTAAAAGGAAATATTATAATCCTTTTTCGTAAGCTTCAATCATACGTTTAACCATTTCTCCGCCTACAGATCCATTTTGTCTTGAAGTTAAATTACCTTTGTCTACAGTCTCATAGTTAGCAATACCTACTTCACTTGCAATTTCATACTTAAACTTATTTAATCCTTGTTTAGCTTGAGGTATAAGAGTTTTATTGCTGTTTGCCATTTTTCATTCCTCCTTATTATTTTATAAAATTATATTGTGCTAATTTAAATTAATTATAATAGGGAAGTGATGGTAATTTTTAAAAATAATAATATCACACTAATTTTAAAAATGAATAATATATATTAAACATCAAGATAAAAAAAATATAATACATCAAACCATTACCCAGAAAGGGGGGTTTCAAATGAGCAAAAGTCATTCTTGTGACAATAGAAGTGGTGTAAACAATATTTACACTCCAATGCCAGTATGTGGTGGAGGAAGTGGTATCTGCAGTTTCCCTACATTAGTGATTCTTATACTTATTATACTTCAATTTAATAATAAAAGAAGATCTAGTGGCGGAAAAAGAGGTTTAGTAGATAACAGCATATTGTTTATTATCGCATTATTCTATCTTTCTTGCTGCAATTCAGGCAAAAGGTTAGGATACTAAACTATCGGGGGGCTTAAAAGCCCCCTTAAATTATTATTTGTCCAATTGAAGATAACATATCTTTATAGTATAAACATACAATTAGAACTCTTTGAATAATATTATGAAAGGAGTAATAATAAAATATTCTAAAGGAGTATTATATGAGTGGTTACACTAAACAGGAGGAAGACGATTTTGGAGTTCACTGCTATTCTGATGAAGAAAAAATGCGGAAGATATTAGAAGTTGCTAATGAAAAAATTGAGGGTCTATATTACATGTTAGTGGGAAAAAAGAATATTGAAGTTTATAGGTTTAATATTACAAATGGGAAAGCACCTCAGATTGCACTTAAAATATACAAGATCGGAAATGATTGCGATGAAACTAAAAAAATACTAAATGGTGTTTTAGATGTAAGTGTAGATGAACTTAATAGTATATTAGAATTTTATTTTTACAAGGTGAGTAAGGGAGCTATGTATACATATGCACAATTTATTAATGGAGAATGGGGTTCTAATGATGGAATTGCCGTACCAATGCAGCAAAATCAATTTGATACAAAAAATATCGATCGCTTAATAGAGGATATAATAAATATGCATCAGTAGTATACACAAAATTAAACCTCTTTACTTTTTAGTATTTACATACACAATAAATAAAGAGGTTTGCTGTTTTAAATAACCCTATATGAACAAAAACTTAATTTGCTATTTTATAACTAAGCCTTATTTTGTCAGCCACCATCGCTATAAATTCACTATTTGTAGGCTTACCTTTATCATTGTGAATTGTATAGCCAAAAATTTTATCGATAGTTTCTACTTGACCTCGTCCCCAAGCAACTTCAATGGCATGTCTGATAGCTCTTTCTACTCTGCTAGGGGTGGTGTTATATTTTTTTGCAATATTAGGATAAAGCTCCTTCGTTATTGCAGATAAAAGATCAATATTATTAACTACCATAGTAATTGCTTCTCTTAAAAACATATAACCCTTTATATGCGCAGGGATTCCAATTTCATGAATAATTGCAGTTATATCCATCTCAAGGTCATGCGGCGTATTAAATCGCGGTTCATACTTTAACTCAGCTGCTTCATCAAATGAAACAGTTTTTTTAACTTTATCACTAGATAAAATGTTATTAAACATATCCCTAATCCTTTTAATAAAGATCTCCAAATCAAAAGGTTTAATTACATAATAATCCGCTCCCAATGCTAAGGCTCTTTGAGTAATCCTGTCTTGACCTACAGCTGATAATACAATGACTCTTGGCATGGGCTGAATGTTCATATGGCTTAATTCTTCTAGAACACCTAATCCATCTAAATTAGGCATAATAATATCTAATATTACTAAATCAGGTTTATTGTCTTGAACCAATTTTAATGCTTCTATTCCATCCTTTGCTATTCCGGTTACAACGATGTCACTTTTATTTGACAAAAAATCATTAAGTATATTACAAAACTCCCTGTTGTCATCCACAATAATCACATTAATTTTATTATTAACCATATCTTTACTCCCCTTCGATTTATGAATTCCATACTATAGTAATTAACATATTCGACATGAGATTGGTAAATCCTTTTAGTAATACAAAGTAAATTGAAAATATTTACATTATTACAAGCTGATTCTATTGAATTATGTTGATTTACAACAGTTAATACGATAAGGAATGCATTAAATCGAAAAGGTTAATAACTTATATATTTTCATAGGTTGGCTCAAGTATAACATTTGCTTTATAAGGAGAAACTGTAAATGGAATTACATTAAAGGGGCTGAAGTCTTATATGATAAATATAGTAGAAATAAGTGGAGTCAACACCTCAAAGCTTCCAGTTTTAAAGGAAAATGAACTCAGACAATTGCTCTTATCAATGAAAGAAGGTAATACAGAAGCGAGAGAACAGATTATTATGGGTAATCTACGGCTAGTATTAAGTGTAATGAGAACATTTAATAATAGAGGAGAAAATGCAGATGATCTATTTCAAGTTGGTTGTATGGGATTAATTAAGTCCATAGACAATTTTGATCTAGGATTAAATGTTAAGTTCTCTACCTATGCAGTACCCATGATCTTCGGTGAATTAAGAAGGTATCTACGTGATAATAATTCTATACGTGTTAGTAGATCACTTAGAGATATCGCTTATAAAGCGTTACAAGCTAGAGAAAAATTAAGGCTAGAATTTAATAAAGAGCCAACGGTATCACAAATTGCTAAAGAGTTAAACCTGCCAATAGAAGACGTAGTTTCCGCTCTTGATGCCATTCAACAACCAGTATCTATTTTTGAACCTATTAATCATGGTGGTAGTGATGGTGATGCTATGCTAATAATGGATCAAATGAGTGATAAGAAAAATTCTGATGACAGTTGGTTAGAAAATATATCTATAAAAGAGGGTATGAAAAAGCTAAATGCTAGAGAAAAGTTAATTTTAGCTTTGAGATTCTTTCATGGAAAAACACAAATGGAAGTTTCAGAGGAAATTGGAATTTCACAACCACAGGTATCACGATTAGAAAAGATTGCCTTACGACATTTGCGTAAATATGTTTAAAATTAATGAACACATATAATATTATTTATTTTGGTGATATGGGATAATGTAATAACAAGGAGCATTCTAGTACCTTTCCCATATTTATATTCAGGAGTGGATAAGCGAGGAGGAATACATAGTAATATGTTGAAATATGAATTATAATGTTGATATTAAACATTATAATTCATATTTAAGGGGGTGCTTATATGCCCAAAAGAGCAAATAGTAAGCTACAAAGCAGAAAAAAAATATTTGGTACATATGAGCTTAGTTCAAAACGCCAGGCTTTAAGAATAACGTGCATTTATTTTTTAATCGGGAGTTTATGGATATTTTTATCTGATAAATTAGTTGAGGTTCTAATTAAAGAACGATCAATAATTTTTGTGATAAGTCTTATAAAAGGTTGGGTTTATGTATTAGTTACCTCTTTACTAATTTTTTTACTTGTATTTAATGCAGTGAAAAAAGTTGCAGAACGTAAAAGATCTGAAGAGTATATCAATAAATTAAACAATGAACTTGAAAACAAAGTTATATTAAGGACAAGTCAATTAGAGGAAATGAATGGAGTGCTGGGAAAAGCCAACAATATGCTATCTGCCATTCTTGAAAGTTCTCCTGAAATAATCGTATTCTCTCTTGATTCTAATTGCTGCTACCTTGCATTTAATAACAAACATAAGGATACAATGAGAGCAATATGGGGAATAGAAATAGAGCTTGGAATGAACCTTCTGGATGTTATTGGAAGGCATGAAGACCATAAAAAAATAAAAATAAATTTTGATCGTGCTTTTGCTGGCGAGAGTTTTACGCTGATTGAAGAATATGGCAATGCAGACTTCTCCCGTTTGATTTGCCAAGATTTTTGGACTCCAATCTTCTCCACTGAAGGAAAGGTAATCGGAACAACGTGTTTTGTTTTGGATGTTACCGAACGAAAACGGGCGGAAGATTTACTCAAGATAGAACGTAAAAGGTTAGAAAATATTATTGAAGGTACTAATGTAGGAACCTGGGAATGGAATGTACAGACTGGAGAAACGGTATTTAATGATCATTGGGCTAAAATTATTGGCTATACTCTTGAGGAAATATCTCCCGTTAGTCTTGAAACCTGGACAAGGTTTACTCACCCTGAGGATTTAATAAAATCAGATAATCAGTTGAATCAAGTTTTTGCTAGAGAAATAGATTATTATGATGTGGAATGCCGAATGAAACACAAAGATGGAAGTTGGGTTTGGATTCATGATAGAGGGAAAGTAACAGCATGGACATCAGATGATAAACCATTGTTTATGAGTGGAACTCATTCAGATATCACTGAGCGTAAGCTTGCAGAAGAACTAATGATTAGAAAAAATCTATTCCAAAAACTAATTGCTGATATTTCCAGTGACTTTATTAATGCTACTGTGGATAATATTGATGATAAAATTAAGAATATGCTAAAAGTCAGTGGCGAATTCTTTGAAGTTGATAAAAATTGTGTATTTCAAATTTCTACTGATGGAAGAAATATGATAATAACACATGAATGGTGTGCAGGGGACAGCGATTCACTAACCTCTTATAAAAAGGAGGTTTCATTTAATGATTTACCTTGGTGGGAAGAAGAACTAAGAAGCTATGAACCGTTGCATATATCAGATATGGACAAACTCCCAGAAGCCGCAACTTCAGAAAAAGAGCTTTTTAAAACATCTAAAATACAATCGCTACTAAATATTCAAATAACAAATAACAATCGACTTATCGGTGCTTTAGGTTATGCTTCTATAAAGGAACCAAAAGTTTGGCGAGAAGATCAGATAGCACTTTTAAAAGTTGTAGCAAATATAGTTTCTGATGCATTAACAAAAAATAAGATGGAAAAAGAAATACTGGAAGCGAAAGAAAAAGCTGAAAAAGAAAATTCTTTGAAAACAGAATTTTTTGCAAATATGTCTCACGAATTCAGAACACCTCTTAATGTAATGCTTAGTACAATACAATTATTTGAGTTATATGCAAGAAATGAAGAGAATTTAACAAGCGAAAAAACAGCGGAGCATCTAAAAGCCATGAAACGAAATTCTTTTAGATTATTAAGACTGGTAAACAATTTGATTGACGTTTCGAAAATTGACTCGGGCTTCTATGAACCTGTTTTCAATAATTATAATATCGTAGATGTCATTGAAAAAATCGTATTATCAATAAAGGAGTATGCAAACCAAAAAAATATTAAAGTAAGATTTAAATCGGATTTAAAAGAAAATGTAATAAAATGTGATGTTGATATGATTGAACGGATAATGCTCAATCTTATTTCAAATGCCATAAAGTTTTCAAATGAAAATTGTTATATTCACATATCTATAACCAATAAAGTGGATACAATTGTTATTAGTGTTAAGGACAATGGAATTGGGATAGAAGAAGATAAGCAAGGAATAATATTCGAAAGGTATAAACAAGCTTCCACAACTCTATCACGAATGTGTGAAGGCAGTGGCATTGGGTTAACATTGACTAAGTCTCTTGTTGAAATGCATGATGGTACAATTAATGCAAAAAGTGAATATGGAAAAGGCAGCGAATTTATTATTAAAATTCCCAATGTTAAGTGTTTGAATAAAGAAATTATAGTAAGCACCTTTGATGACGATGACGCTAACCTTCGATTTATTTCAAAGATGAATGTTGAGTTCTCCGATATTTACCTTTAAGTTCACAGAGTGTATATATCGGAGAACTCTATTTCTATTTTATGGATACCATTTATAACCTTGGCGGAAGTAATATGTTTATCAAGGAAATTGATATCTATCCTGCAGTTGCAGCTTATAAGATTCATATAATATGTCTCCTTTTTCCTCGATTACTCGTGAGTATCCAAGTAGAGCTATAAGAAGACTTGTTGCTATTATTATCGGTATAATTTGCAGGAACATCTTGGTTTTTATATCAACCCGTACACCATCTGCTTTAGAATCAAAGTATGTGTCAACCAATATTCTTGAAAATATTTTTTTTGAAAATGTATAAGAAATAACTGCTGTAAAGAAGCTAAAGGAAAACACTATGATATTAAGTTTAAAAATCAAAATCATTGGGAAATTAAGTATTATACGTAAAACAATGCTTATTAAAGCTGTTGAAAAAATCATTACAAACGTTTGACAAATATATATTTTATAAGGTAAATTGATACTCTCTTTTCTTATCTCTTTTCTTATCTCAGCATCTACTTCTTTAGAGCGTAATAATTTGTTCCATTTATCGATATCTTTAATAACAATAGTAATAACAAGAAAACTGATAATTAGTCCTGTTAAGCTTGCTATTATAAACTGTATATTATAGCTATACCCCATGGCTTTACTAAGTTCACGTATATTTCCACCGTAACACATAAAGATTGGAATTAAAGGATAAAGTGCTATTAGGGCAATGATATTTACCATGTTGTAAACTAAATTTATGCAAAGCTTATTGTGATTAATAATAAAACTATCTATATAACTATTAATGATCTTTACATATTTTCTATTTACAAACCCTTTACTCATCATTTGTATTTTCCTCTCTACCATTTCTACTCTAAATTATTAAAAATATAGTATATTAATTATATCTCACATGCCACTGATAGGATATATATATTTTCATGAAGCTTTCAATGGTAGAATTGACATGGAAAACATTAGATGATAAAATTTAGATACAACAAATTAAAATTAAATTTTACTATGTGAAATTTAATTGATTTACAATTAAAATATTTGAAAGTTAACGGAGAATTAGGAGGGGAATTATGAGGTACAGCAAATTAGGTAGGACAGGGTTAAAGGTTAGTAAAATTTCTTTGGGCACAGCTAACTTTGGAAAGGGTACATCTTCAGGGGTGAATGACTGGGGTGTTGTGAATGAAAAAGATGCATTTGAAATTATGGATTATGCCCTTGATGTTGGGATCAATTTTTTTGATACCGCAAATGTATATGGTGGGTTAAATAACCGTGGTCTCACAGAAACAATTGTTGGAAACTGGTTTCATCAAGGAGGAAATAGACGTGAAAGAGTTATCCTTGGGACAAAGGTCGGAAGAACATTTGAACAGAGTATTATTGATGGCCCCAATAATGTAGAAGGGTTATCCCTATATAAAATAAGAAGACATCTTGAAGCATCTCTGAAAAGGTTACAAACAGATAAAATTGAGATCTATACTATGCATAAATCCGATTTGACTGTTGGTTGGGAAGAAATTTGGGAAGCCTTTGAAGGTGCTGTCAGAAGCGGAAAGGTTGATTATATTGGATCCAGCAACCATTCTTCCTGGGAAATCATGAAGGCGCAAGAAGGAGCAAGAAAACGAAATTTTATGGGTATTGTCTGTGAACAACATCTATATAATCCATTAAACCGGATTGGAGAGCATGAACTTTTACCTATGGCCTTAGACCAAGGGATAGGTGTCACACTCTACAGCCCATTATTTAGGGGACTATTGGGTATTGATGCTTTCAATTTAGATAAACGACCTATGACTGCAGAGGCAAAATTGTTTATCCAGACTTATAGGGCAACTTGTGAGGCCTTTTCAAAATTATGCAGAGAAATAGGGGAGGAAGAGGCTAATGTCACGCTTGCATGGGAGCTTTCCCATCCAGCGGTAACGTCTGTTATTGTTGCTCCCTGTTCCATAAGTGATTTAAAAAGCATGCTTAAAGCAGTTGAAATTACACTTGATGCCAGTGTTATGAGTCGTATGGATGAAATTTTCCCACCCTATTCCACCGCTTCCCCTTATTTCACTAAGTAATGCTGAAGTATGAAAGGAGATTGAAATGGAAGCTAATTATATAGTTTTTTCAGAAGGTGTTAATAATATATTTTTTAAAAAGGTTGAACTTAAGAAAATAGCAACAGGATATTTTTTCACAGAAGGTCCTGTATGGGATGAAGTGCAGGATATACTATTTTTCACAAACTTTTCCGATAACACAATCCATACATGGTCAGAAGAGAAAGGTACTAATGTTTACCGAAGGAATGGAAACAGGGCAGTGGGACTTTCTATGGATGCTACAGGAAAAATTGTTTCCGCAGAAACTCGTACTCGAGCTATAACATATGCAGAGGAGACTCAAAGCAAAATTATTACTGATTCATATGAAGGTCAGCGTTTAAATAGCCCTAACGATGTGGTGGTAAAAGGAGATGGAGATATCTTTTTTACAGATCCATATTCTACCGCTATGGGAGACACCAGAGAACTAGAGTTTAATGGAATATTTAAGGTTACACCAGGAGGAAAGTCCATTTTACTAGCAGATAATCTTGATAGACCCAATGGTCTTGCTTTTTCTCCAGATGAATCTATTCTATATGTGGATGACACCAATTATCAAAACATCACAGCTTATCATGTGAGAGAAGATAACACTCTTAGTGAAATAGGGATATTTGCAACCCTTGATACAAAGTATGGTACGGGGGCTGCAGATGGGATGAAGGTTGATGAACAAGGTAATGTTTATTTAGCAGGGCCAGGTGGCATATGGGTATTTGATAAAAATGGAAGTCCTGTGGTCATTTTGCAATTACCTGAGCCAGCAGGTAATTTATGCTTTGGCGGAACTGATCACAAGAAACTGTTTATTACTGCTACATCTTCTGTATACATGCTACAATTGAAAAATCCAGGTATTGTCCCAAGAAGAACAATATAAACCAAAAACAGGGGAAAGGGTATATTTTCTACCATCCAAGATTTTTAAATTTAATATCCTTTTCCCATAACTGCTGAAGTCTTTTTACATGATCTTCTGGCATTGCCTCATCGCTGGCAGAAACATTTTCATTTAATTGAGCAATATTTCTTACACCAGGTATTACAGTTGTTACCTCATCATAAGAAAGTATGAACCTTAATGCTGCCATAGTCATACTAGTATTTTTATCAGTTATAAAATTTATTTTCTCAACAAGCTCAGAACGTTTTCTTATTACATCGGGTGTCCATCGACTTCTTACACCTTTGAAGGAGCTTTTCCCATTATACTTTCCAGAAAGCCATCCAGAATCAAGAGGAACTTTAACTATAAGTGCTATGTTTTTTTCCTTGGCAAGCTTAAAAGCCTGAGCGGTTTCCTGATAAAATATATTGAAAAGTACTTCAATAACTCCTATATTCGTTTTATTTATAAGTTCCAACATTTCATTGCTAGAATCCACTGAAACTCCATAGGATAATATTTTACCCTGAGTTTTCAAATCCTCCAACACTTTGTAATGACCATATTTTCCGTCAAGATATTCAAAGGGTGGATTGTGTATAAGAATTGAATCAATATAGTCAGTTTTCAGGCGTCTTAAGCTTTGCTCTACGGATTCCCTTATTTGATCTGCAGAATAATCAGAACTACCATCTGCCTTATGTCCAAACTTGGTGTTTATAACTACCTGACTCCTTCGCCCTTCCAAAGCCTTTCCAAGTAGCTCTTCACTTTTCCCAAGTCCATAATTGGGTGAAGAATCGAAAAATATTATACCTTTCTCAATAGCTTCATGTACAAGAGCTATTGCCGAAGTATCCTCCATTGTCTCCCAATCCTGTTTATTGCCAAGTTGCCAAGCTCCAAAACCTATTTCAGATACATATTTTCCTGTATCACCATATATTCTTTTCTTCATAATTAGTCTCAGCTCCTCTTTAAAAAATATAGATATTTATTAGTCATCGATTTAATCTAGTATCTACAGTATTCAACATAAAAACCTATATCCCTTTAATCAAGTATTATTTCTTGTGGATTAGAGAACAATAATGCATAATTATTAATTAATTTTAAGGAGATAGAAAATGGAATCAAATAATAAAAACACTAAAAAACTAACATCTCTATCATTAGTCTTGATGATTTTCACATCGGTGTTTGGATTTAATAATATCCCTAGATCTTTTTTTCTAATGGGGTATAGTGCCATTCCATGGTACATAATATCAGCGATTACATTCTTTATTCCTTTTGCTCTAATGATAGGTGAATTTGGTGCAGCCTTTCGAAGTGAAAAGGGTGGAATTTATTCATGGATGGCTAAATCTGTAGGGCCCAAATATGCATTTATTGGAACCTTCATGTGGTATGCATCTTATATAGTATGGATGGTTAACATTGCAAATGCAGTATGGATAGTTTTTTCAAATGCTATATTCGGAAGAGATACAACTGCAACATGGTCCTTATTTGGATTAGATTCAACTCAAACAATAGGATTATTAGGGGTTATGTGGATAGTAGTTGTAACCTTCACGGCAACAAAGGGGTTAGATAAAATCAAAAAAATAACCTCTGTAGGTGGAGTTGCTGTCATGCTATTAAATCTTATATTATTACTTGGAGCAATAACTGTTTTAATAGGAAATGGTGGCCACTTAGCAGAACCTATTGTCAGTGTAGCATCATTTGTAAAGTCTCCAAACCCTAGCTATCAAAGTACAATCTCCATTTTTGCTTTTTTAGTATTTGCTCTCTTTGCTTATGGTGGAATAGAGGTAGTTGGAGGGTTAGTAGACCAAACTGAAAATGCAGAAAAAACATTTCCAAAAGGTATTATATTTGCTTCTATAGTTATTGCTATTGGGTACTCAATAGGTATATTTGCAGTTGGTCTGTTTACTAATTGGAAGGAAGTCCTTTCTCTAAAGGGAATACATATGGGTAACGTTGGGTATGTAGTAATGAACAATTTAGGATATCAATTAGCACATACCTTTGGAGGCAGTGATGCTTTCGCATTATCCATGGGTGCTTGGATGGCTAGATTCGTTGGAGTCTCCATGTTACTAGCGTTAATAGGGGCTTATTTTACCTTGGCGTATTCTCCCTTAAAACAAATAATAGAAGGAACTCCAAAGGGAATATGGCCTGGGAAAATGGGAGTGATCAAAGATGGAATGCCCCATTATGCCATGTGGGTTCAGTGTATAGTGGTAGCAGTAATGGTATTACTTATATCTTTTGGTGGGGAAACAGCCTCGAAATTCTTCAATAAACTAGTATTAATGACAAACGTAGCAATGACACTACCTTTTATGTTTATATCAGTAGCATTCATCTTTTTTAAGAAGAATAAAAAAATCAAAAAGTCCTTTGAGGTTTTTAAAACCTATGGCAGTGCTTTAGTTTGGGGTATTATTGTTACTTTTACAGTAGGATTTGCAAATTTCTTTACAATAATACAACCTGCAATGGAGGGAAATTTGTCCTCTACAATTTGGAGCATTGCTGGACCATTATTTTTCGCTACAGTTGCATTAGCAATGTACAGCAGATACGAAAAGAAAATATAGAAACAATGACTAAGGACGGGGGAGACAATGCTCACCGTCCTTTATTTATATACCCTAGGAGCCTGTAAAATATTTTGTTTAAACTACCAATCTTTAGGCTTGCAAATTATTTCCTTTATTTTAGTATCAAGTATATTAGCACCATGAGCAGGTCTAAGTGTTATAGCTGTGTCAGCTCCACGGCCAGTTCCAGCTATTGCTATAATATCCTCTCCATATGGTATCATTCCACCATCCAATGCCATTGTAGATATTTCCACACAGACCTTAACTCCTTGACCAAGCATTCTTAGGGAGTAAGCCATTATCTCTATTGGAGATACTCCTCCAAACTTATTTGAAAGACTTCTTTCTGCGCCAGATAATGCATGGGTGGAGGTATAAACCTTAAATCCATAACTTTCTAATTGCTTTTTTTTATTCTCATCCATTTCTTGAGTACCAGCTTGTTTAAAGCCGTTTGAATGAGTAATTACAACTACGTTAATTTCACAATCTTTAAGTAATTCTGCTGTTTCTCCTTCATTAGATGCTACTACTATGTAATTAATTCCTTTTTCCTTTGCAGCTTTAATAGCAAGTTCTACTGTTTCTTTTGCGTTGATCTTTCCACATTTTTCAAAATACATTACGTCACCCCTTTTTTAATTGTTCCTCATTTATAGGGAGAAAATTTAATATACAAATAGTGTATCATTTTATGGCATAAGTTAACAATTATTTTTCAAACTTTTTATAAACGAATTGGACTTGTTTATGAAAGGTTGATGTATAATATTGTTGATGTAGCAATAAAAACTTAATTTTGATTGGAGCAAAAAAATGATAAATTCAATGGAAGTGCTTAAGTATATAAAAGGTGGATTAATTGTGTCTTGTCAGGCACTTGAAGATGAACCACTGCATAGTCCAGATATAATGATGCGTATGGCAAAGGCAGCTCAAATTGGAGGAGCAATTGGTATCAGGGCTAATTCTCCAGTAGATTGTACTAAGATTAAACAAAATGTTGATTTACCTATAATTGCAATTTATAAAAAGGTTTATGGTACTTCAAATGTTTATATAACCCCAACTATAGAAGAAGTAAAACAATTAGTAACTATGAATCCAGAGATTATTGCGGTTGATGCTACAAATAGAAACAGGCCCAATGGTAAAACCCTTGAAAGCTTTTTTAAGGAAATTAAACAAATATATAATGGATTAATCATGGCGGATATATCAAATTTCGAAGAGGGCATTGAAGCTGAAAGAATTGGATTTGATATAGTTTCAACAACACTTAGTGGCTATACTGATTACACATTAGATAGACCAAAGCCAGATATGGAATTGATAAAAAGCTTAAAAGATGTATTAAATATACCAATTATTGCAGAAGGGAATATTGATTCACCTAATAATGCTAAAAAATGTTTGGGATCAGGAGCTTGGGCTGTAGTTGTAGGTGGAGCTATTACTAGACCACAGCTAATCACTAAAAAGTTTGTTGATACAATTAAAGAGTTGTATTAGATTAATCTAATATCTTAGATTAATCTAATGTATTTAATTCGGTATGGACTCCTGATACTTTTCATAAACATATTAGTAGAATTGAAAATATAAGGAGAGTTAATTATGGAAGAACCTGTAATAGCACAAAAATCATCTTTTCATGTGGAAGTAAAAAAAGGTGAAACTTATTATTGGTGTGCCTGTGGTAGAAGCGCAAGTCAGCCTTTTTGTGATGGACAACACAAAGGAACTTCGTTTAATCCTTTTCCCTTTACTGCTGAAAAAGATGGTAAAGTTAAACTTTGTGGATGCAAGCATACAAAGAATCCTCCCTACTGTGATGGAACTCACCATACCCTATAAAATTATATGTAGATAAATAGAGAAACGAGTTGATATCATTACAGAATTATCATATAATAATAGTAGAATAATTAAGGCGAGGCGATTATTATATGATAATTAAATCTTCAACTACTCTAAGAAATGACTACAGAACAATATCATCTCTTGCTCATCAAGTAGAAGAACCTATTTATATAACTAAAAACGGTGAGGGCGATATTGTTGTTATGAGCATAGAAGCTTTTGAAAAAAGGGACCAGATATTGAAATTGCGTTCAAAAATAATGTTTGCAGAGGGATCAAGATTAGCTGATGAGCCGATGATCTCATTAGAGGATGCACGAGAGCGCATTGAGAAGAAATATAATGAAAAAGTGTAAAATCGAGATACTTATGCCTGCTTGGAAG
Organism: Clostridiaceae bacterium; assembly: GCA_036507955.1. Classification (GTDB taxonomy): domain Bacteria; phylum Bacillota; class Clostridia; order Clostridiales; family Clostridiaceae; genus DATCIH01. Next base: position 14,837 of record DATCIH010000043.1, read on the forward strand.
GAACTTCAAGAAATCGCAGATTATCATTTGTTAGTTGTAGGACAGATTTCAGCTAGAAAAATTACGAGCAGAATATTAGATGCATTAGAACGACTTGGCGAATTCCCTTTATCCGGTCCTTATGTTCCAGATATAGAGCTTAAAAGCCAAGATTATCGTATGCTTATTTGTGATAAGTATCTGTGTATTTACCGACTAATTGGTGATGTAGTATATGTATATCATATCGCTCATGGAGCCACTGAATATGGAAGACTTTTGAAATAGTTTCACAAGTGCCTGTAACGTTTGGAGGTTAATATGAGATTATTAGGAATGAGAACAGTCAAAACAGAAATTTCCGTGGGCTTATGTGTTTTTATAGGGCATCTATTGAAACTTGAATATCCCTTTATTTATAGCCTAAACAGAATTTTGGATACATTTTTGGGCATAAGTATTTCACTACTGATTAACTATATTATTTTCCCACCGAAGCATTTAGAGAAAATATTTCTACAAAGTAATATTCTTGTGGATACCACTGTTGTTCAATGAGGATATAGACTTTGCAACAATCAAACCATAGATTTAGGGAATATTAAAAAACAGATTTCTCAACTTGAAGCTCACATAACTTCTTATAAGAAAGATGTGCTAATTAAAAGCAAGAAAATTTTAGAGATTGATAGCATAGAAAACATAATTGGAACCTGTAATTCAATTTATATGCATCTTTATATTTTAGATTCCTTTAAGGAGGACATCTGTACTAATAAAGAAAATGTAATGAACTTGAAGGCCTTATATAATCGGGAAATAGAGGCATGTTCTTTTGGGAATAAACAAATTGAAGACATTTACAATTACCATTTAAAAAATATTATTAAGGATCTTAATTTTTTAGTGAGCTTAAATTTGAATAAAGATGGGCTAAGTAAAAAGGCTTAAGTATATAAATATAAATCCTCAGGTTTCATGAAAGCTGAGGATTTATTTTGGTGCTCTCCGCATGGGGAGAATTAATTTATCATTTGAAGAGATTTGAAAGAAGAAGTATCATCAATTTGTAAACTTTTGGGTATTTTAATATATATTATTTTCATACTAAAAAACGGTGAAGTATCTGTAAGGTCGCTAGTGGGGTTAACTTTTGCAAACTGATTTAAAGTAAAATCCAAGGAGAACTGATTTATTTTAATTGGTGTTGGCGGATTTGATACATCATTCAAAAACAAATTATTATTGCTCAGAGTTACATTAGAAGGCTTGATTATGTCCGTAAAATTAATGCCATGATAGGAACTGTTAATTGAATAGTTTATAACCTCTATCTTCCCATCATCTATGCTTTTCCTTTCGCCAATTAAAATATTATTCGCCTTATCGGTTATAATCAATCGTTCTCCAGTAAAAACAAAACTCCAGGCTTTAGTTTCTATATAGCCATTAGCCTCATTTAATTTGCCTTGAATTGCTAGTTCTACATAATTAAGAGAGCTTGGTACATTTATAGTGTTTTTACTCATTACAAAATTATCTTTAGGAATAATATACAATATAAACGTTGAGGCTATAAGAATAAAGCAATAGGCAATAATTAAATACTCTTTAAGTTTTCCGGAAAATTTCATTTTCTAACCTCCAATCTTTTTGATAGAAGCACGGCAATTGAAAATAGAACTGCAACAGTTATTAGAACTTTTATAGCAAATATAATAAGTGAACCTTCTTTGAAGTAGAAATTAAATATATTTGTAAGGAAATAAATTGAGGTGCCATTAAGGTTAGAACTAAATAATTTTAAGCCAAATATAATCCCAAAGGGAATAGCAAAGAACAGTATTATAAATACTTTATTATGTTGAAAAAGAGAACCTAAGAAGTAACCTATGCTTATTATTAATATAATGTAAAGTACCGTACTGATAATATTCATAAGTATATATTTGGGAGATATGAAGAAACCTTCATTGACAATATTTTTACTATGATATATATAATAATATAAAATTCTTATAAGGTTGCTAGATAAGGCAGTCGCTATACCTGCATAAAAGCTGAGGGTTATTAAAAGCCCAATATTAGAACAACTGCTGGTGAGTCTATTTGAAACAAAAGTAAAATCCATATTAATATCTTTTATACTTGTCATAGTGATGGAAATACTTAATGCCCAAATAAGTGTAAGAACTATAACTATATTTCCAGAAATAAAACTTATAGTTATATCAAATCCAGATCCACCAGTGGAAGTGGAACCTGACATTCCACTTAGGGTAAGCAGTATTGCAAACATTTGGACAATAATTAAACTAAAAAACAATCCAAAATTAGTTTTAAGTTTAAACAAATATTGCTTTTTTGCTATATCAAATACGCTTGGTTCTATCAAATACATCGTCAATACCCCTCTCAGATTTAGCTGTTAGATAAACACATAAGTCCTCAATGGAGACAGGTAATATTTCTATTCCTGACAGCTTTGCTTTCTCCAGAGCAGCTTTTGAAAAATCGTTCTTTACTACAACTAATAGCTGATTGCCATTATTTTTTTCACTATGAATAATAGCTTTATTTTCAATGAACGTATTAATTGAACTTATATCCCCTTTTAAGCCTATTGCCATTTCTTTTAGTTCATCAACTGGCAAATGTAGAACTTTTGTGCCATTTTTGATAAGTAGAATATTTTCTAAAATCCCTTCAAGTTCAGAGAGCATATGACTGGACACTATGATTGTACGGGGATATTGAAGGTAGTCTTTAAGTAATGCTCTATAAAAATCCTTTCTAACAGAAGCATCCATTCCGGAGGTAGGTTCGTCAAATATGGTAAGTGCAGAGTGGGAGGATAAAGCAACTATCATATTAAAAGTACTATTTTGTCCTTTTGAAAGATTACCATGATATTGTTTTGGATTCAGTCCGAAATAATCAAAGAGCCCTTTAGCAAGGGAACTATCCCAATTAGGATAAAACTTACTCGTCTCCTCTAATAACTTAGAAAGATTAAAGGTAGATGGGAACTCCATGTTATCATCTGTAAAGAAAGAATTTGCTGAAACACTCAGGCAGTCAAAAGGGTTGGTGCCAAATACTTTAATGTCTCCAGAAGTAGGTTTTATAAATCCTTTTATTATTTTAAGAAGTGTAGTTTTCCCAGCTCCATTTCTACCAATTAACCCAGTTATGGTGTTTTCTTCTATGGTAAAGGAAAGATCAGTTATTGCTTTTGTATTTTCATAATCTTTATTAAGATTCACGCATTCAATTGTAGCCACTGTTATACCCCCTCATATTCCTTATTTATAGATTTAATCAATTCAAATAACTCATTTTCGCCTACGTTAAGACGTTTACCCTCGATAATCAGTTCCACAGCAAGCTGTCTAAGTGTTTCATTTTTTCTCTTTTTAAAAATCAATTCTTTTGCCTCTGGAGATACAAACATACCAAGGCCGCGCTTTTTATATAGAATATTTTCATTTAGTAAAATGGTTAGCCCCTTGCCTGCTGTGGCAGGGTTGATATTATACATTTCTGCAAGTTGATACTGAGAATACATTTTTTTATCTCCAGCAATGTTACTATTAAGTATTTGATTCTCCAGCCATTCAGAAATTTGTATGTAGATAGGCTTCATGCTGTCACTATTAAGTATCACAAAGACACCTCCTTAACAAGTAATGTGCATTAGTACATTACTGATACAATGTACTATATATTATATGCATTAGATTGTCAAGATGTATTTCCAAGTTTTTCATGAAAAGCTTGGACAATAAAGTCAAAAAAGGCCATACCTCACTAAGTGTGAACTAAAGCCTTTATTAATTAAGGAGGTTTATTGTATTAAAAGTTATAGGGACAATGTCTGCGCTGGCTCATATTTGTAGTTTGCATTGAAGAAACGTATTTTCCTAATCTATCATTTAAAACTCCCCAGTTTATATTTTCAAGAAAGGTAGAAATATATTTTTTCCTGTCAGTTCCAAAATCCATAAAATATGCATGCTCATAAACGTCCATGATTAATAGCGGATATGAAAGCCATACTGCACCGCTATCGTGGGAATCACTTCCTATTATGTGCAATTTGTTATCAAGGGAATCAATGGAAAGAACTACCCAACCTCTCATGGATAATCCTACATTTGTAAAGTATGATATAAAATCTTCATAAGAGGAAAATTGATTAGTTATAGCATCAAGTATTGGACCATAAGGGGTATTATTACCTCCTGTCATGTTTTCGAAATAAAGCTGGTGAAGTTTTACACCGTCTAAGGAATAGGATTCCCCTAGTTTAAGGCTACGCATTTTAGAATAAGTGGCATTGCTATCTGTATAATTACCGGGTATGTAAGGAGTGTTCCAAATTTCATTTAATTTGATTACATAGCCAGTATACAATTTGTAATGGGCATCTAGCTGATTCATAGAAAGGCCTTTCACTGATTTGAAATCAAAAGTTTCAGGTTCTAAATTATACATTAAATCACCTCTAAAAAATATGTTATTATATTATATGAAATAAGATTTATAAGGTGTAACTATATCTAATTTTTATGGTACAGATGATAGAATTTCCACTGTATACGTTTACCATTAGTAATAGTAAACTTAATTAGAATATGGTAAAATGAAGCCGAATGAAAAACGTGTCGAAAGATGTCAAGAAAAAATATCGTTATGAGAGGGTTACCATGAATTATCGAAGAAACCTAACTAATTTAATTAATAATATGAAAATAAAGACAAAATTCATATGTATTTATGGAATTGTTGTTCTAATACCTGTTTTAATAGTTGGCTTTTATTTGACTTATAGTATGAAAAATATGATTATGCAAAATACAATACGTGAAGGGTATTCAAATACTGATAGAATAAATGATCGTTTAAGTCAAGCACTAAGTACAATGGCTGATGTATCAGATAGATTATATGTAGACACTGTGCTTCAAGGTATGGTTTTAAATAATTATAAAAATAGTTGGGAAGTTGTAGATGCTTACAATAACCACCCAATATTTGAAGATTATTTAGATTATTATAAAGAAATTGCAAATATAAGATTCTATGAACAAAACGATACTATGCTGGACAATTCAAGGTTCATAAGATTGACGGAGGATATAAAGAATTCCGATTGGTATCAAATTGCCCTTAAGGATAATGGTAAGATTTCCTGGCAATATATATATGATGATCTGGGAAAACAAAAATATTTAAGCCTCGTCCGTCTTATAAAAGTTAACAATCAGGGCAATCTTGGAGTATTAGTTATTAATGTAGATAGTGTTTATTTACATTCAATTATTGCTGATGAACCCTTTGAAACCCAGGTTACTTTGGGAAATGGGAATGTTATATTAGCTTCAAGATCAAATATTGAGGGGAATAACATAAAAAAAAGTATATTAAATTTTAATCCGGGTGATACAGATAATTCTATTAAGTCAATTAATTATAATGGGATCAATTCAATGGTTATCACCAAGGCTTTCTCAACTAATGAAGCAATAGAAAAATTTCAGATATATACCATAATGCCTATAAATAATATTGTTAATAGGGTTAACCAGTCAAGTATTTTGGGCTTCATTATCATTGGAATTAGTTTGGTTATATCCATAGTTTTAATTTTATTATTCTCAAAGCTTTTTACTAAAAGGATAATATTGCTGAGAAAAGAAATGCATAAAGTAGTGAATGGAGATTTAAACTTAAGTAATAGTATAGAAGGAAAAGATGAAATAGGTGAATTATATGAAGATTTGGATATAATGATTGAAAGTATTAAACAATTAATATATGAGGCATATGAGGAGAAGCTGCAGAAAGAGCAGCTAAGCAGTAGGCAAAAGGATGTAGAATTCAAAATGCTGGCAAGTCAGATAAATCCTCACTTTTTATATAATACTTTAGAAACTATAAGAATGAAAGCTCACTGCAATGGACAAACAGATATAGCAAAGATTGTAAAGATGCTAGGAAAGATAATGAGAAGGAATCTTGAGGTTAGTGCAAGACTCGTATCTTTTCAATCTGAAATAGAACTTATGAATGATTATCTTGAAATACAAAAATTTAGATTTGGAGATAGAATAAGTTATGACATTGATATTATAGGAAATATTAACGATTATCTCATATTGCCCCTATTACTCCAGCCCTTAGTTGAAAATGCATTTGTTCATGGACTTGAGACTAAGGAAGGCAAAGGTAAAATTTCTGTGATTGTAGAAACAAGGCCCGATTATTTGGAAATCTCAGTTATTGATGATGGTATAGGTATTGAAAAAGAGAAACTAGAGTCTTTAGGCAAACAATTGATGGATTATAATAATGATGCTATAAAAAGCATTGGTTTATGTAATGTTAACCAGAGAATTAAGCTTTATTACGGCGAGATTTATGGAATTAATATTGAGAGTAAGTATGGGGAAGGAAGCAAAGTGATTATTCATTTACCATTAAAGTGGGAGGTAATTTCAAATGTTAAAAGTATTAATAGTTGATGATGAACCTATGGTTAGAGAGGGCCTGAAATCTATTATACAATGGGAGGAAAATGGATTCTATATTTGTGGAGAGGGAATAGATGGAAGGGATGGCTTAAATAAAATTATTGAGCTAGAACCTGATTTAGTATTAATGGATATTAGAATGCCAGGAATCCATGGCATTGAACTCATCAGTGAAGCCAGGAGCAGAGGCTTTAAGGGCAAAATTATTATTCTTACGGGATATTCTGATTTTGGTTATGCCCAGAGTGCCATAAGGCTTGAAGTGAATGATTACCTATTAAAACCAATTGATGAAGAGGAGCTTATTCGAAGTATTACTAATATTTCCAAGGCTATACAGGAAGAATCTGAAGTGCAAATATGCATTAATGACTCTAAAAATAATAAAAGAAATAATGCAATTACAAATATAGTATTAGGTCGTGAATTCTTGTCTGAATTAGATGGGGATTTGGAAGCTTTTAATCTAAATTTTAAATTCGATTCTTATCAAGTTGTACTATTTGATATAGCTCTTAGGAAAAGCCAAGGTGCCTCCAAGATAGAGCTTGATAAGAAGTTTGAAAGTACTTATATTACTCTTAAGAAAAATTTGATGTCCCAGTTTGCTAATAATGAAGATATTGAGATGTTTAATCAGGAATCCAGGTTTGGATTGATATTTAAAGGAAAAGCTAATATTTTAAAGGCACCAGAAATACTTAAGAGGCTTTATAAACAATGGCTTGAAGGTTATGGTGTCAATACTTTTATTACACTAGGAAATGTGGTGAAAAGTATTGAGGACATTTCAATTTCCTATTCAAAGGCTAAGGAAGTGCTAAAGAAGAGGTTCTTCTATGAAGAGGATATGATTTTATCCTGGGATGAATTATCCACTTCAGAAGCAAAGTTATTTGAAGATACTGAAACAAAAAACATGGATTTTTATATTGACAAAATCTATACTTTTGTAGAAGTAGACGACATGGATAATATAAATAGCATGTTTAATGAAATAGGCCATATTTTCAAAAAATTAAATTATTCATCTGAAAAACTAAAGGGCTTATGTATAAATATTTTCATTGAATTTAAAGAAAAAATAATATTGAATTACAAAGAATTAAAGGAAGATTTTAGTCCCAACGAGGATATTGTTCAAAATATATATGATCAAGGTAGTTTAAATGAGTTAATAGAATATTTGAAAGGCGAATGTGTAGCTATATCAAGCAAAATATGTAACTCCTCATCAGATAATACCATTAAGAGAATTCTAGCATATGTACAAAAAAACTATTACAAAGATTTGAAGTTAAGGCTCCTGGCAGAAATTTTTAATTATAATAGTTCCTACTTAGGTAAAATGTTTAAAAGCTATACCGGAGAGGAGTTTTATGTATACCTAGACAAGATAAGGATTGAAAACACTAAAACACTATTAAATGAAAATATTTTAATGGTTTACGAAGTGGCTGAGAAAGTTGGGTATAAGAATGTAGATTATTTTAGTAGTAAATTTAAAAAATATGTTGGAGTGACCCCTAACGAATATAAAAGATTGTATAAGTAATGTCTAATTTTTAGGGTATATCATATTAAATTTCCACGGTATACGTTTACAATGAAAACTTTTATACTTATATCATTAGCTGAAGAGGGGGTCATTTATGAAGAAAGTCATGACAGAAAGCACTGAAAATAGAATAATAATTAAAAAAAAAAAAATAACGATAAATATCTTGAAAAAACAAAAATATTTAATATTTATGTCTTTACCCTTTGTAATTTGGGGCTTCATTTTTAGCTACATACCCTTATGGGGATGGACAATGGCTTTTCAAAATTTTAAGCCACAAAGATCATTTTCAGAGCAAGAATGGGTAGGCTTTGCACAATTTAAAGTTTTATTTAGTGATGATACGTTTTATCAAGTAATGAGAAATACTTTTGCAATGAGCTTACTAAGCATCATTTTTGGCTTTTTTATTCCTATAATATTTGCTTTACTACTAAATGAAATAAAAGGGGGCACTTTTAAAAAGGTGGTACAAACAATATCATATTTGCCCCATTTTGTATCCTGGGTAATAGCTGCAAGTATTATTACTAGCATGCTTTCAACAGATGGAGGTATTGTAAATATTATACTCATGAAATTGGGAATAATGCATGCAAATGTGAATCTGATTACCCAACCCAAAGCTTTTTGGGGTATAGTAACAGTTTCTGATATTTGGAAAGAAATGGGATGGAATGCGATAATTTATATGGCTGCTATGGCTGGAATCGATCAAGAATTGTATGAAGCCGCTAGAGTCGACGGGGGTAATAGATTTCAGCAGATGTGGTATGTAACTCTTCCAGGGATTAGATCTACTATAATAATCCTCTTGGTTCTTAGTATTGGTTCTATTTTAAATGCAGGTTTTGAAAAGCAGATGTTACTAGGTAATCCCTTGGTCTTGGATTACTCACAAACCTTGGATTTATATGTTTTGAATTATGGTATAGGAATGTTCAGATATTCTTATGGAACAGCTATAGGTATGTTTAAATCCGTGATAAGTATTATCTTGCTGTTTATGGCTAATTCAGTGGCGAAGAGATTTGGCGAAGGTAGAGTTATATAAAGGAGGTATCAACATGCATTTTAAGAGAGCAAGATTTCCCATTTTTGATGTTACAGTATTTATTTTTCTATTCTTTGTTGTAGTAGTCACATTATATCCTTTCCTAAATGTACTGGCGATCTCCTTTAATGATTCTTATGATACTGTTAAAGGCGGTATATATATTTGGCCAAGGATCTTTACTTTAGAAAATTATAAAACCATTTTTACTAGTGCAAATTTAAATTTAGGTCAGGCAGCCATTGTATCTGTGGCAAGAACGGTCATAGGAACGGTGTCTTCAGTAATATGCTGTTGCCTGTTAGCTTACACCTTAAGTAGAGACGATTATGTGTTCAGAAAACCTATAACAATATTCTTTGTAATAACAATGTATGTAAGTGGTGGAATGATTCCAAGCTATCTTTTAATAAGAGATTTACATCTTATAGGTAGCTTTTGGGTATATATCATTCCGGGACTGGTAAGTTTCTTTAATGTAATTGTAGTTAGGTCCTTTATAGAAGGTTTACCAATATCTATACAGGAAGCTGCTCGAATTGACGGAGCAAATGACTTTACAATATTTTATAGAATTATTATACCTTTATGTCTACCTGTAATTGCTACCATAGCCTTATGGATAGCGGTAGGACAGTGGGGCTCTTGGTTTGATACTTATCTATATGGAAACGGTAAATTGTCCATGAGCACCCTACAGTTTGCACTTATGAAACTGCTAGATAGTACCTCTGCAGCGCAGGGTCAAAGCGCTAATCTAATTAATAAAAATGGAGCAGGAACAATTGTTAATACTGTTTCACCTCAATCAATCAAGATGGCAATCACTATAGTTGTAACAGTTCCAATACTTTTGGTATATCCTTTCGTACAAAAATATTTTGTAACAGGTGTTACCTTAGGTGCTGTAAAAGGTTAAATAAAAATATAGGGGGAAAAGCATTGAAAAAATTTAAAATCTTCAGCCTAATAGTTTCAGTTACTTTAGTTGCTTCACTAATCTCAGGTTGTAGTACTGCAAAAAAAACTATACCTCAAGCTTCACTTTCTGATAAAAGTCCAATTACCATCACCTTTTATAATGCAGACGGTAATGCAAAATCTAGCACTTTCACCGATCCGATAGCAAAGGAAATTACAAAAGAAACAGGCGTAACGCTAAAAATCGATTATCCAGTAGCAGGGAATACTCAGAGAGTTCCACTGATGATAGCCAGTGGGCAATATCCGGATATTATTTATGCAAAGGGTGATACACCAAAACTTGTAGAAGCGGGTGCCTTATTAGAACTAGATAAAATGATAACTACCTCTCCAAACATAAGTAGTGTATATGGCAAATACCTTTCAAGGCTTAAATATAGTTTAGACGACCCCAAAACATATACTTTAGGAGCTTATGGAGTAGATAGCGCATTGTGGAATCCAGGTGGGATATTAGCTATTCAACATGCAGTTTTAAAGGATCAAGGTTATCCACAAATTAAAACCATGAAAGATTATGAAGATTCTATAGCTGCATATATGAAAAAATATCCTACCATTAATGGACAAAAGACTATTGGCCTATCATTACTTGCAGATGACTGGAAATGGCTCATAAGTGTAGGTAATTCAGCTAGCTCCGCTCTGGGATCTCCAGATAATGGTGAGTGGGCAATAGATTCAAATACCAATGTAGCAACTTATAAGTTTATGCAACCAGATATGAAAGAGTATTATAGAGTGTTAAATGATATGAATGCAAAGGGATTATTGGATCCAGAGTCCTTTACTCAAAAAACAGATGCTTATTTAGCTAAGTTATCTACGGGTAGAGTTTTAGCTATAGCAGATGCTAGTTGGGATTATGGTACTGCTGTAACCACCCTTGTTAAAGCAGGAACCCCGGAAAGAACTTGGGCAACACTTCCTATAGTTTTAGATTCTAGTAAATATAAGAATGCTAGTATGACAAACCAAGGATATGGTGGTTCAACAGGTATTGGTATAACTACTTCCTGTAAAAACCCTAAAAGAGTAATGGCCTTCCTTGATTGGATGGCATCAGATAAAGCACAGATACTTAATAATTGGGGTATCGAAGGCGTAGATTATACAATAGAAAATGGAAAGAGAACAGTTACAGCGGCAGAACAGACTATGAAAAATACAGACCCTGATTATAGTGTAAAAACAGGCGTAGGTTTATACTCTTATCCCTTCCCTCAAAGAGGAGACGGTGTTAAAGATCCCTCAGGGCAAAATTACACAACAGCTAATACTGAAACAATAACAAAGAATTATAATTCTGCTGAAAAAGAAACATTAACCGCTTATAAAGTTGATATGTGGAAGGACCTATATCCACCAACTTCAGCCTTCAAGGAACCTGAATATGGTGCTGCATGGCTTACAAATATCCCTGCAGATAGTCAGTTAAATATTTCACTTACAAAGGCAGATGCAGAATCTCAAAAGTCAATTCCAAAAGCAATACTCGCAAGTCCTGCGAATTTTGATAAAGTTTGGGATGATTATCAAGCTAGTCTTAAAAAGATTGGAATGGAAAAAGCAAATGCTGATTTCACTAAACTATTAAAAGATAAAGTAAAGTTATGGGGTAAATAGTAGAATTAAAAGGTATAAACTGTATTTTGCAGTTTATACCTTTTTGTGCGCCAAGCATAGGGGCAATCTCGGGGCAGAAATGGTATAATTAGTACTGAGGTGATTACAATATTGACTTATGAAGCTACTAAGGAACAGATATGTAGATTCCTAACCTCCTATCATTGCCTAACAGAGGAAACTCAATTAAAAAATGATAATGAAATTGTTGAATATATTAGAAAAGTCGGCTGTATTCAATATGATCCCTTAGATGTAGTTGGCAAGAATCCAGATTTGGTTTTACAAGCTAGATGCTCCAGCTATAAAAAAGGGGATATTGAAGCTTTATTATATAGAGACAAAGTATTGTTTGATGTATGGGATAAGAATATGTCTATAGCTTCTATAGAAGATTGGAAATATTTCACGAAATATAGAGCTAGGTACCTACCATGGTGTGAAGAACACTATGAAGCTATTGGCAAAATAACCCAGTATTTAGAACAACATGAGTTTGTGTGCTCCTCAGATTTTGATATGGAGGAACGGGTCCCTTGGCATTATGGACCTCAAAGGCTAGCGAAGGCAGCTTTAGAAGGTATGTGTTATGCAGGTCTCGCCATTGTTCACCATAAAAAGGGAGCTAGAAGATATTATTGCTTAGCTGAAAAATCTATACCTAGTGACATATTTATGGCTGAAGACCCCAATATAGATAAAGCAGATTACTATAAATGGACAGTCCTTAGGAGGATTAATAGTATCGGTGTACTATGGAATAAAGCCAGCGATGCATGGCTGGGAATTCACGGGCTTAAAAGTGAAGAACGAAACCAAGCTTTTAAGTCCTTGATCTTAGAAAATAAAATAGTAAGAATAGATGTAAAAGATATGAAATATCCACTCTATATTGATGAAGAAAATTTAGAAAGTCTTATAATGTCTGTGACCAAAGTTCCTAACTACGAAACTCATATACTGGCACCACTAGATAATTTGTTATGGGACAGAAAGCTAATAAAAGAATTGTTTGGATTTGATTATAAGTGGGAGGTATACACCCCTGCTTTACTAAGAAGATTCGGATATTATGTTTTACCTGTTTTATTTGGAGAAAAATTTATTGGAAGAATTGAATTGATAACAGATAAAAAGGAGAGCAAACTGATAGTGAAAGCTTATTGGGGTGAAGAAAATTCAAATTTACCCTTTATACTTGAGAAAGATTTAGAGAAATGTCTTGAAAAATTTACACAGTATAACCTATGTAATAAGCTGGCATTTTTGTGTAATATTGTGTAAAGAATATTAAAAAAATTCATTGAAATATTTTGTTGAAGTATGCATAATTAATTAATAAAAGAAATTAATATGGGGGGATAAATAATGAGAAAACTAGTAAAAAAGGTTTTACACTGATCGAGCTTATGATTGTTTTAGCTATAATTGTAATTTTAGCAGTTGTCTTGGTGCCTAAGGCTGGTCAAATGAAGGACAGTGCAGGAAATGCTGGTGTTACTACAAATGTTAATGCAGTTAGGGGAACCCTTGAAGCAAAGGTTGTAGATATAACTTATTTGGGAAATCGTGCAAGCACTTTAGCTTTATTAACATCCACTTTTAATGGTACTTTAGCGAACCCTTTTAATGTTAAAAATAATAATGTATATCAACCTAATGCAGCTGTAAATACTAATGGTACTGGATTTTCAATAGTGGTTTGGGATAATGCTAGTATAAGTGTAGCAAATTTTGATGCAGATTTAGCTACATATGCACCTGTTGGTGGTAGTGTTAACAAGGGTATAGTCTTTGTTTATGTTTATTCAGATGGATATGGAGTATTCGGAGTTGATAGCACAAACACAGTTGTAGATAAAGCTACAATTAAATAGGATTTTATTTAAATATTCATGATATTTTAAGTTCCCTCAGACTAAAGAGTCCGGGGGAATTTTTTTTTGAATTAAACTATAAGACTAGCTAATCAGTATAAGCAAAAGTATAAGCAAAAGTAGATATATGTGTTGAAAAATGTCAGTATTTAAGGTAAAATATTTACATATGAACAAATTAGGCGAAGCTCAGTATAACCGTATCGGAGTGATAACATGTTAAAAGCAACAGTTAAAAAAATACACAATAAAAATACACAAAAATATGAGCCGCTTAGGATAAGTGGTATATTTTTCATTATAGGTATAAGTGGAGTTCTAATTTCTGAAAAATTGGCAGAGAAGCTAGTGAGCGATAAGGATATATTGAATAACATAAATACCTATAAAGATGGTATGTATATTTTCATTATCTCAGTTATTTTGTACATATTAATAGCACATCTTATGAAAAAAGATAATTTAATCAGTAATAAATTAATTGAAAATGAAAGAAGATGGAAGAAATCTCAAGCCATAGGTAATGTTGGTAATTGGGAAGTAGATTTATTAACAAATAAAGTGTGGGCATCGGAACACGCTCTTAAATTATATGGATTAACCAGTAAGGACGGGACTTTTCTTCTTGAAGATGTACAAAAACTGGTTGTAGAGGAAGATAGAGCTAAATTAGACAATGCCATAATGCTTCTACTTACAAAAAAAATGAGATATGATGTTGAGTTTAGAATTCAAAGTACTGATACGAAGAGCGAAAAATACATGCACTCCGTAGCTGAACTTGAATATGACGCTAAGGGAAAACCTATTAGGGTTTTAGGAGTAATCCAGGAAACTACAGTTAGAAAGAATTATGAAATAAAACTATTGAGTACGAATGAAGAATTGAGTTCTCTATATGAAGAACTTGCTGCCTCAGAAGAAGAATTAAGGCAACAGATAGATGATATTATGTCTAATAAAGAATTGCTTGAATTAAGTGAAGAAAGATACAAAACTCTCGTTAATAATTCACAAGATATTATATATAGTTGTGATAATAATGGAGTATTTGTAACCGTAAACGATAGATTCTCACAAATTACGAATATCCCTACAAATAAAATAATTGGCAAGAAGATGAGTGATATTGTTTCTAAAAGTGCTTTCAATGAGTTATGGGAAAGCAATATTTCAAAGATTGTTAATAGTGGGGAGACACTATATTTAGAAAATAGATATAGCGAGGATATAGTTTTTAATGTTACCCTTTCCCCTATATTTAACAATAAAAATAAAGTTGTTGGAGTAACAGGTACAAACCATAACATTTCTGAATTCAAGAAAAGTGAAGAAATAATTAAACATATGGCCTTTTATGATGACTTGACAGGTTTACCAAATAGAATATTCTTCTTTAGAGAATTAAAAGATGAAATTGAGATTAGCAAATTAGAAGGAAATAAAATGGTTATCTTATTTCTTGATATGGATAACTTTAAAAGGATAAATGATTCTCTTGGACATGCCTTTGGCGATGAACTCTTAAAAGAAGCTTCTAAAAGACTAAAAGATTGTATGAGAGAATGCGATACTATTGCAAGGATAAGTGGGGATGAGTTTTCAGTACTAATTAAAGATATTGAAAGTACAAATGAAAGCTTACCAATAATTAATAAAATATTAAAAGTATTTGGTGACCCTTTTAATATTGGTAATAGCTCTATAAATATGACTTCAAGCATTGGGGCTTCAGTTTTTCCGACTGACGGAGAGCAAGCTGAAGATCTTATCAGAAGTTCAGACATTGCTATGTATAAAGCAAAAGAACTCGGGGGAAATTGCTATAAGTTTTTTAATATTAGCATGAAAAATGAACTCTTAAAGAAGCTAAATATTGAAGTTATGCTGCGACGGGGAATTATTGAAGAAGAATTCATTTTAAATTATCAACCTCAGTTTGAGGCTAATACCAAAATTCTTCGTGGGTTTGAAGCTTTAATAAGATGGAATAGTAAGGAACTAGGCTTTTTAAGCCCCTTAGAATTTATACCAATAGCAGAGGAAACTGGACTAATTTCAACAATCGGCGAGTGGGTTTTAAATTGCGCCTGTAACTTTGCTTATAAAATTAATAAGGATTATGGCAAAAATGTTATTATAGCTGTAAATATATCCCCAATTCAATTAAAGCAAATTGACTTTTATGATATTGTCACAAATGCTATTGAAAAATCTGGAATTAATCCAGCTAATTTGGAATTAGAGGTAACAGAAAATATTTTTATAAATAATTTTGATTTCGCTTTAAAAATTCTAAATGATTTAAAAGCCTATGGAGTGAGGATTGCTTTAGATGATTTTGGTACGGGATATTCTTCTTTAAGTTATTTAAAGAAGCTCCCTATCGATATTTTAAAAATAGATAAATCTTTTATAGATGAAATCAATGAATCAAATAGTAAAAATGACTTTATTGATGCAATAATTACATTAGTTCATAAATTGAAAATTGAAACTATTGCAGAAGGTGTTGAAAATGAATTTCAATATAATTATCTAGTAAATGCTGAGGCTGATCTTGTTCAAGGGTTTTATTTAGGGAGACCCTTGCCAGAAGCGGAAATTGAGAAATTACTTACAAGTCAATATAAAATTTAGATATGAATATTAAGATAAGAAGATTTATTGAGGAGAATGTATAAAGGTATGTGACCATGAGGCTCGTGATTTCAATGATGACACAATAGATTTTTTTAATGATTTGTCAAAAGGTAAAAAAATATCTGTAATTGCAGTTCCAGCTATCAGAATAAATTTTAATAACTATAAAAACCTATTTGGGTACCTTAAATCCTTAGGAGTAAATGTGATTTATGATGTTTCCTTTGGAGCGGATATTACTGTATGGGCTTATTGAAAAACTAGCTCCAGTACAAAGCCCAATGCTATGTACTGCCATATACATGAAAAAGTATGTAGGCATAATTGATGATATTGCTTTTTTGTCCCCTTGCATTAGTAAGGCGGATGAAATAAATGATAGCAATACAGGACATTATATAAAATATAATGTTACCTTTAAAAAATTACTACAGTACTTGGAAAGTAAAAATATAGATTTATCCGTATATCCAGAGCAAAATTTCAATGATATGGACTGCAGTTTAGGTTTCTTATTTAGTAGACCTGGCGGACTAAAAGAAAACGTTGAGTTAAAGGTGAAAAATGCTTGGATAAGATAAATTGAAGGACAAGACCATGTTTACGAATATCTTAAGGATTACAGCAAGTATCAAACAAAATTAGCAGAGGAATCCAAGTTAGTAGCTTCTTCTACTCAAACTGATCAGGAGGCTATGATATCTCTAATCAAAGAAATACACAAGGTATCTAATAAAATGGAAATCAAAATAAATGCGGTTAATGGCTCCTTAGCAGATATATCAGCTTTAATTCAGGAGATTACTGCCAATAGTGAAGAAATTACTGCATCAGCTACAAGATTAATTGATGAAAATGTTGTATAATTGATTAATTAGATTGGAGCTATAAAATATGGAAAAAGAACAGATATTAAAACAGTATTTTGGATACACCTCTTTTCGTCTGGGACAAGAGGAATTAATAGATAATATATTAAGAGGGAAAAATGTAATAGGTATTATGCCAACGGGAGCCGGAAAATCACTATGTTTTCAAGTGCCAGCCCTAATGCTAGAGGGGATAACCTTGGTTGTATCCCCTCTAATTTCACTTATGAAAGATCAGGTGCAGGCCCTTATTACAAATGGTGTTGCTGCAGCTTATATTAACTCAGCCCTTACCTATAATCAAACAATAAAAGTATTAGAAAATGCCAAAAACGGAAAGTATAAAATTATTTATGTAGCACCAGAGCGACTTGATACTTCTGAGTTTTTAGAGTTCTCTCAAAATACCAATATATCCATGGTAACAATTGATGAGGCCCACTGTGTATCCCAATGGGGCCAAAATTTCAGACCAAGTTATATGAAAATCAACACCTTTATAGAACGGTTACCTAATAAACCAGTAATATCAGCCTTTACAGCAACAGCCACAAGTGAAGTTAAAGAGGATATTATAAAAATTCTAGAATTAAATGACCCTTTTGTTATGGCAACTGGCTTTAATCGTGAAAATCTATATTTTGAGGTTCAAAAACCAACGGATAAGTACAAAGCTATATTAAAATACTTTGAAAATAATCCTAATAAAAGTGGCATAATTTACTGCTCCACTAGGAAAGCAGTGACAGAAGTTTGCGAAAATTTAGTTAAGGATCACTATAATGCAACTCGCTATCACGCAGGACTTTCTGAAAAGGAGAGAACAAAAAATCAAGAAGATTTTTTGTTTGATAGAAAAACAATAATGGTTGCAACCAACGCCTTTGGAATGGGAATCGACAAAAGTAATGTATCTTTTGTTATCCACTATAATATGCCTAAAAATATAGAAAGCTATTATCAAGAGGCAGGAAGAGCGGGGCGAGATGGAACTCCAGCAGACTGTATTTTACTATATGGGGGTCAAGATGTAATTACTAACCAGTTTTTAATAAATAGTGGCAATGCGAGTAATGATATTGACCCAGAAATTCTGGAGTTAGTTAAAGAAAAAGATAGGCAACGTCTTAAACAAATGACCTATTATTGTCATAGTTTTGATTGCTTAAGAGAATATATATTAAAATATTTTGGAGATAAAACAGAGAACTTTTGTGGTAATTGTAGCAGTTGCAATACAAATTTTGAGGAGATGGATATTACCGTAGCATCACAAAAAATACTATCATGTGTTTTTAGAATGGATCAGCGATATGGCATTAAAATGATAGTAGATACTTTACGTGGCAGTAAGGCAGAAAAAATATTAAGATTTGAGTTGGACAAGATAAAAACCTATGGCATAATGGCAGAGGTTAAAGAAAAGAGAATTCGAGAGATAATCAATTATCTGGTGTTGAATGATTATTTAATGCTGACAAATTCAGAATTCCCAGTAGCTAAATTAACCTCAAAATCAAGAGATGTGTTGATGAATGGGGAAAAACTTAAAATGAAATTATCAAAGGATGAAGAAAGAGAAACCAAACCTGGAAAACAAAGAGTTGGAGTAAGCAATGACTTATTTTCCAAGCTAAAAGAGTTAAGATTTAAGCTAGCCCAGGAGCAAAAGGTCCCTGCCTTCATTATTTTTTCAGATGCGTCCTTAATTGATATGTGTAGCAAAATGCCTATAAATGATGAGGAGTTTCTAGAAGTATCTGGTGTGGGTAAAAAGAAATTAGAAGTATACGGGGGAAAATTTCTAGAGGCAATAAACTCCTATGAAAGCATTGAGATTCCACAAACAATAGTCTTATCTGATAGCTTAATTGAAAACTGTAATTTTATAAAGGAAACAATCGAATTACCAAAGGAACCTATATCTATAAATATGTTTGCTGATAGAATAAATGCTTTACTACTCCAAAGAGGGGATAAGAAAATATCCGGTCAAAAGGTAGCGGATTATTTGGTTCTTGAGGGTTATTTAAAAGTAGAAACATTTGACGGGAAAAATGCAAAAATTACAACATCAAAAGGGGAAACAATTGGGATAACCACTATACTAAAAGAAAGACTAAAGGGCGAAAGCTACAAACAAAATTTCTATGATTCAACAGCACAAGAATTTTTAATGAGCAATATTGAAACTATAATTGAGTATGTTTTCAATGCTTCAAAAAGATGAAGGATAAGGAGTTATTTTAAAATTCATTTATATATCTTCTAAGATTAGCTAGACCAATGGTTATTGCCATTAAGGTATCTTCAATACCTTCAAATTCAATAGCTATATAACCATTATAAGCAACATTTTTTAAAGCTTTTAAACATGGGATTACGGGAACATCTCCATGACCGATTATTGCCCCTCTAAGATAATTTCCACCTCGCGTTGAGAAAAATCCTTCTCCAGGGTTTGGAAGCATAGCGGATTTAACATGAAAGTCCTTTGCATGAGCGTAAAAAGCATATGACGCAAGTCTGCTAAAGGCTTTATCCGGAGCCTCATCAGCACACAAAAAGTTACCCATGTCTATTAGTAGCCCAAAGTTCTCATTATCCACTTTATTATATAGTTTTTCTACTCTGTCACTATCTTGGCAGAAGAATCCGTGATTTTCAACTGTAGTCCTAATACCCTTTGTAGCTGCATATTCCGTAACTTCTCTACAGGCGTCAGCAATAATTGGTAGAATCTTGTCAAAGGATCTTCCATCACCGGTGGTAGCATCATGCCTTATTAAATTTGCACCTAAGATTTCAGCAATATCCACCATATGTTTAACTTTCTCAATCTCTGCCTCTACATTAGCACTACCAGTTAAAAAGTCTGCACTGAAGGTAAAACTTGAGATAGGTAAGCCAACCCGTATACATTCTGCTCCTAAAACTTTAGCATAAGCTTCCTTTGATACACCTTCAGGAGCAATAATATCTACAAACTCAATGGCATCAAAGCCCATTTCCTTTGCTTTTGTAATACAGTCTAGCTGTGCCATAGATCCTTCTGATAATAGTTTGTTAAAGCTATAGGAACTAACTGATATTTTCATTTTTATACCTCACTTTAGGATTATTATGTTTAAAGCCTCACAATTTTATTTTGAAGAAAAGTAATTGCATTTTTTATATCTTCTTCAGGATTATCTCCCACTTCTCGCTCGATAGTTAAGAAGCCCTTGTAACCCACGTCATCAAGTGCCTTAAGGTATTCATCAAAATTCACATCACCCTTACCTAATGGAAGCTCGATGAAAGCTTCACTTGTTTGGATTTCTTCCTCAATAATACCATAAATAATTTCAGGGTCCTTAATTAAGAGCCTCCTGCCATCTTTGGCATGTGTATGTACTATATAATCCTTAAGGGTGTAAACTGCAAGAGCTGGGTCATCTCCCGTTACCATTACGAAATTAGCAGGGTCAAGGTTCACCGCAACGCCTTTAGAATTCAAACTATCTAGAAATTCTTTTAATCTTACCGCAATTTCAGGACCAGTTTCAATTGCAAAATGAGCATCTAATTCATCTGCATAACGACTTAAAGTATAGCAGGCTTCTTGCATGATTTTATATCTTTCATGGGTTTTATCCTCTGGAATAACACCTATATGAGTTGTAACTACATTTGTTTCTAGGTCCTTTGCAAGCTCTAATATACGCTTTGATTTTTCAATTAGCTTAGGATTTTTCTCCTTGTTCCCAAAGCCTTGACCTAGATCCCCACATAAAGCAGAAAATTCTAGACCGCTTACTTTAACCATATTAAGTAGTTCAAATCTTTTAGCTCTTGTTAAATTTTCTGGAGCATACTCGCCTGAGGTTGCATACATTTGCAATCCTTTTGCCCCAAGTTTAGCTGCCTTTTCAATAGCTGTTTTTGTGTCCACTTTGAAGGAATCAAGCATTACACCTATAGGAAAATTATACATAAAATCATTCCTCTCAAATAAAAAAATGTTTGTTTAATTATTAGTTTTATTCTATAATTAAAACTATACTAAGTAAAGGAAGGATATTGTCCTAAATTAACACAATCTTGCTCTGAGGGTGACAAAATGGATTCAATTAATTATGAGCCACATATTCACGATGATCCATCATTTCCAATTATTTTTCATTTAGATTATATAAAGCGAGGTGCAATATTCTTGACTCATTGGCACGAGAGTATGGAAATACTTTTTGTTATTGAGGGTTCTATAACGGTATTGTCTGATGCAAAAAGTATAACAGCTAATAAAGAGGATATTGTTATAATTAATTCTAACAATATCCATCATATTCAATCCTTAGAGGAAATTTCAGAATATTATTGTCTGATTATAGATAAGAAACTTTGTGAAGAATTTGGATTATACATAGAAGAAATAGTATTTGAAAGGCTGATAAAGGACAAAACCTGTAGCTTAAAGTTTAATGTTATAAAGAATGAATTACTACAAAAAAAAGTTTTTTATAAAGCAGCGGTTAAGTCAGCAATTATTGATCTATTGATTCATTTCTACAGAGGGTTTACTTTGTCTGAATCTCCTCTATCAAATAAATTGGAAAATAGTAAAATAGAAATTATAAAAAAATCTATAAAATACATTAGGAATAATTATAATAAAAGTATATCTACCGCGGATGCCGCTTTAGAGATTGGATTGAGTAAATCGTACTTTTGTCGTATATTTAAAGAAATTACTGGCTATACCCCTGTGTTTTATATTAATTATATAAGATGTTTTAATGGGAAAAAACTTTTTCAAAGCGGGAAATATACAGTTAGTGAAGTTGCACTTTTATGTGGTTTTGATAATCTATCCTACTTTTCAAAGATTTATAAAAAGCATATGGGTTGTTTACCTTCCTTAAATAAAAAAGGAGATTCTTTATAATTGCTTGAGGATATTAGTAATATATAATAAATTTATAAAAGAGGAGTGATATTATGAAAATGGGAATAAGCGTCTGGGCCTTTCCTGGTGATTGGGGCTTGCGTAGAATCTTTCAAACCGCAAAAGAAGCTGGTTTTGAAGGTGTTGAGGTTGCCCTTGCAGAAAACGGAGAGATCAATCTAAGTTCCACCAAGGAAGACATGTACAGCATAAAAGCTGTAGCAGAAGAAGTAGGAATT
Source organism: Clostridiaceae bacterium (assembly GCA_036507955.1). Taxonomy (GTDB): domain Bacteria; phylum Bacillota; class Clostridia; order Clostridiales; family Clostridiaceae; genus DATCIH01. Next base: position 37,132 of record DATCIH010000043.1, read on the forward strand.
CAACTTTATAGTGTTGCAAGTGGACTTTATTGGTCATATTCCTTTACTTCAAATCAGGAGGAAATTAGAAACAAGGCAAAGGAGATTGGAAAAAAACAGTTAGAAATTGCAAATTATCTAGGTTGTGATACTATTTTAGTTGTCCCTGGCAGTGTAGGAGTAGATTTTATACCAAATTGTGAAATTGTAGAGTATGATATCGCTTATGTTAGAGCTTTATCTTCAATGATAGAGCTGAAAAGGTATGCAGAGAAACTAGAGGTTTCAATAGGTATTGAAAATGTATGGAATAAATTTCTTCTATCCCCCCTTGAATTCCGTGATTTTATAGATAAAATAGATAGTAAATTTGTAGGGGCATATTTTGATGTAGGAAATGTTTTGCAAACTGGATATCCGGAGCAATGGATCAAAATACTTGGGGATCGAATAAAGAAGATACACTTTAAAGATTATCAAAGAAGTATAGGTACACTAGAGGGATTTGTGGACATGCTTTCTGGGGATGTAAATTATCCAGCTGTTATAGCTCAGCTAAGGAAGATTAATTATAATGATTGGGTTACTGCTGAAGTAGGTATTTACAAGGACTATCCTGAAGAAAGTATATTTAATACAGCAAATTCTATGAAAGCAATTTTGAAGGCTATAAAATAGGAATAACTTATATTTCGTGAGGTGATGTTATGAAATCAATAGCAAATTCTATCTCAATTGTGAGAATATTTCTTGCACTTACTTTGGTTATGGTAAAACCATTAAGTATTTTCTTCCTTGCAATCTATCTAGGTTGTGGAATTAGCGATGTTCTTGATGGATATATAGCAAGAAAGACCCACACCACAAGCAAATTAGGCGAAAAACTTGACTCTGCTGCAGATCTGATAATGATTGTGGTACTGATGTTTGTACTATTTCCGATCATATTTCAAATCTTCAATCCAACAGTTCAAATCATTGTTTGGATAGGTATCATCGGAATAATTAGGATAGTTTCTGTGATGTTGGTATTTGTAAAGTATAAAACTTTTGGGATACTTCATACTTATGGAAATAAAATTACAGGGCTTGTGATATTTGCATTTCCACTAACATTTGCTTTTATTAAATTGGATGTGCTGATGTATATAATTTGTGCGGTCGCAAGTATTTCTGCTATTGAAGAATTATTTATTCATATAACTTCAAATGAATTACAAGCAAACAAGAAGAGTATATTTGAAACATAGTTTTGGAAAGCTATAAATGAAAGATTAGGACTACATAATATAAGGAGTGAGATTTTTGACAGAAGGGAAGCGAAACTATTGGACCATGCCTATTGAGGATGTAATGAAAGAGTTAAAGACTAGTAAGGATGGAATAACTAATGATGAGGGGAAAAAAAGGTTGGAAACCTTTGGGCTAAATGCTATGGAGGTTAAAAAGAAAGATAGTGTTCTGAGTCTGTTTCTTTCCCAATTTAAAAGCCCCATCATTTTAATTCTGTTTTTTGCTATTGGTTTATCCTTTTTCCTCAGAGATACCCTTGATGCATTTATTATATTAGCCATTGTCCTGATGAGTGGTTTGTTAGGATTTTGGCAAGAATACGGTGCCAATAATGCTGTGGAGAAGCTACTAGCTTTAGTTAGAATTAAGGCGAAGCTACTTAGGAATGGGGTAGCCACTGATATAAGTGTAGAAGAAATCGTACCAGGGGACGTGGTGCTGTTAAAAGCAGGTGATATAATACCTTGTGATTGCCTCATCCTTGAGTCTCAGGACCTTTTTATAGATGAAGCTACTTTGACGGGAGAAACCTATCCTCTTGAAAAAGAAGTAGGGGTATTGCCTGAAGCTACTGCCCTAGCACAGAGGAAGAATTCCTTGTGGATGGGTACCCATGTCATCAGCGGAAGTGGAAAAGCGGTGGTTGTAACTACTGGAGTAAAAACTGAATTTGGAAAGATATCGGAAAGATTAAAGATTAAGCCTGAAGAAACTGAGTTCGAATTAGGTGTGAGAAAATTTGGTTTTTTACTCATGGAGATAACACTAATATTAGTCTTGGCTATTTTTGCTATAAATATGTTTTTAAAAAGACCAGCTCTTGATTCATTCCTATTCTCTTTAGCACTTGCAGTGGGATTGACCCCACAGCTACTGCCTGCCATAATCAGCATTAACCTAGCTCATGGGGCTAAATTAATGGCAAAGGTTAAGGTAATAGTAAAACGTCTTGATTCTATAGAAAACTTTGGAAGTATGGATGTATTTTGTTCAGATAAGACAGGAACTCTCACAGACGGGGTAGTCAAGCTGCAGTCGGCTTTAGATATTGATGGAAATAAAAGTGATAAGATACTTTTATATGCTTATTTGAATGCTTCCTTTGAATCAGGCTTTATTAATCCCATTGATGAGGCTATTAGAACCTTCAAGAAATTGGATATTTCCGGCTATACTAAAATTGGGGAGGAACCCTACGATTTTATTAGAAAGCGGCTCAGCATACTTTTAACAGGGCCTGCGACTTCTAATGATAGCAAAAAACAGATAGTGATTAGCAAAGGCGCCTTGAAAAATATTTTATCTGTATGCACTAAGGCTGAAATCAGTGAGGGAAAAATTGTTAAACTTTCTTCCGTTCAGGATAAAATCCAGACGAAATATGAAGAATATAGTAATCAAGGATTTCGTACACTTGGTATCGCCTATAAAGTTGGAATAGAGTCTTTGCATGAGAGTGAGCACGAAGCAGATATGATATTTTTAGGGTTCATTACTCTATTTGATCCTCTAAAGCCCAATATTACAGATACGATTAACAAATTGAAAGCCTTAGGGGTTAATTTAAAAATTATCACTGGAGATAACAAGCTTATTGCTGCAAATGTAGTTTCTCAGATGGGTATCCTTAACGCACAAATTCTAACAGGGCCAGAGTTACATGAAATGGCGGAGGATATACTAGCAAAAAAAGTCTCAGATATATCTATATTTGCAGAAATAGAACCTAATCAAAAGGAACAGATTATCCTTGCCCTTAAAAAAGCAGGTCACGTGGTGGGCTATATGGGGGATGGTATAAATGATGCTTCTGCCCTTCATGCCGCGGATGTAAGCATTTCCGTGGATAGTGCAGCGGATGTGGCTAAAGAAGCTGCGGATATCGTCTTACTAGAGAAAAACTTGGAAGTGCTTATTAATGGTGTGAAAGCAGGCAGAATAACCTTCGCCAATACATTAAAATATGTATTTATGGCCACTAGTGCTAATTTTGGAAACATGTTCAGCATGGCTGGGGCATCCCTATTTTTACCTTTCCTGCCCCTACTTCCAAAACAAATTCTATTGACTAATTTATTGACCGACTTTCCAGAGATGACCATCGCCTCAGATACTGTGGACGACGAGCTAGTTATGCGGCCAAGACGTTGGGATATTGGGTTTATCAAAAAGTTCATGTTAACCTTTGGATTTATTAGTTCACTCTTTGATTACCTCACCTTTGGGGTGCTAATTTTTTTAGTCAAAGCAACTGACGTCCAATTCCGAACAGGCTGGTTTATTGAATCTGTTGTTTCAGCATGCTTAATTGTTTTGGTTATCAGAACCAGAAAGTCCTTCTATAAGAGTGCTCCAGGAAAATATCTTGCCTTGACTACATTGCTTATAGTAGTAATTACTATGTTATTGCCTTATACACCAATTTCTGGCTTGCTAGGATTTCAACCCCTCCCTATATGGGTATTGTTGGTTATATTTGCCATAGTGGCCTGTTATATTGTAACAGCAGAAATAGGGAAAAAACTTTTTTATAAAATAGTTAAATACTAATAAGCAATATTAGAAAGGGTAGGTATAATAGGTACAATTATTATAAGCCTTGGCCATATTTTATTTTCATCATAATTGACTATGTCATCCATGTGAGTAATCTCCTTTATTGCATAATTATTGCTGTATACTGTTTAATATTTTTAAAACTAAAGGCATAGACTCTTTCCAGTTAGTAGGTATTTGCTCTGACGCTTCAAAAGCTAGTCCGCGGCCGGCAGGCGCGCCTTCTCTGACAAGACGATATATATACTCCTGAAGCTCCTTTTCCGAAAGATTATAAGCTGATACATTTATATTGCTCCAAAAGAGCTTATTCGGCCATGCCTTACGGCATTCTCCCATCAACATATCTCCTTCAGGAGGTTCTGTTAGCGATTCTATAAGATTCATCGGTGCTTTCCCTATTAATTCTTTACAACTTGCTAGTTTCCCATCATAATGTGTCCCTATTATTTTCCCTGCATTTTGCATAATAGGAAACAACTCATTATAAACAGGTATATTATATTTACCAAAGCGTATGGGACCCATCGTTTCTGTGGTAAAGTTTTCCAATACTGATACAAACCTGCCCGGTCCTTCTGCAACAAGTTCTACTGATTTCCTATAGTTTTTAAGCAAAGCATCGTATAATACCATCATTTCATCTTCAAAATCTACTAAATGATAGGCGAAATTCTCAAGCCCCAAATAATCTACCAGGATAACCTGCATTGGAGTTCTTCCCAGTTCAACGAGTGGGATTCCATAAGGACCAATCGCCTTATCTTTGGCAAGAAACTCCTCATAGCAGGGCAGATTATTGGTATGAGTAGCAATGTAAGTCATTACTTTATAATCTTCTGCTGTTTCCAATCAATGCTTTTGACACCAACCTTCAAAATCGATACTGTATATTTCTCCTACAGGAGTTTTCATTATCTTCCTAATACATTGTTTTCCATTATCAACATAGGGAAGATTAATATATTCTACATTAATCGTTTTTTGCTTAACACATGGTATATGATAAGTAATTCCCAAGCCATTGTTCAACATTGGTAACCATGCTGGTTCATTTGAAAAATTTTTCCACTCCCACTGATAAATAGTATAAGGTATACGATCTGGTTTTTCTCCAGCCCAAAAGGCCTCAAGTCGTTCACGAATATTCATAAAATCCTCCATTCAATAATTTCGCATATAGAAATATTATTTTCTCTTTAAGTAATTATATAATTTATGAATAGCACTTACATTACGATATTTTGCTCAATACTACCGAAATATTGCTCAATAATTTTTAAGGAAGTCTTACTTGAATAAAAACCTATTGGCAAAGCTCCCTAATAAATATATATTGAACATATGAATATAATAATAAATATATTCATATGTTTTTTATTGGAGGGATATATATGGCTAAAAGCTTTGGTGAACAAGAAAAAGAGCTAATAAAAGAAAAACTTAGAGAGAGCTGTGAGGAATGCTGGGGAAGATATGGCTACGCAAAAACGAGTGTCGCCCAACTTTGCAAGATGTCCGGAATCTCGACTGGTGCATTTTATATGTTTTATGCTTCAAAGGAAATGTTGTTTATAGACACAATTGATGGTGTGGGGGAACGTTATAACAATTTAATAGTACAAATGATGCCTGAAAATCCTACCAAATATGACTTGGGAAATGTTGTAAAGAGCCTGTTTCACGAACTTATTAAAACTCCTTGGATTTTAAAGATTCAGGAGGATTATAAGATATTTACCAAGAAGCTTCCACCAGAATTCCTGGAAAATCATTATAAAAACGATATTACAGATTATTCCTTGATGGTAGAAAAATATCATCTTAAACCCAAGGTAAGTGTTGAGGTATTTACATCAATAACGTATATTCTAGCTTTTTCAATTCCTAGTAAGGCTTTAGTTGGGGATTATTATACTGAAGCATTGGATTTGATTATTGACAGTACAATTGAAAACTACTTTTATTAAGGAGGCTTATTATAATGAAAACAATAATTGAATTTATAGCTGTATGCAAAGAGTACACAATGGGTGAGGTAAAAATAGATGCTTTAAGAAACATTAATTTTACAATTGAAGAGGGGGAGCTTGTTATTATCCTAGGGGCAAGTGGCGCAGGAAAAACAACTGTACTGAATCTCCTGGGTGGTATGGACATAGCAAGTGGCGGAGAGATATTGGTTGAGGGAGCGGATATAACAAAATATAAGGAAACAAAGCTTACAGATTATCGTAGAGAAAAAATAGGGTTTGTTTTTCAATTTTACAATCTTATTACCAAATTAAATGCTCTTGAAAATGTGGAATTCGCTGCTTAAGTTTGTAAAAATCACCTTCAGCCAAAGAGGTATTAGAAAAGGTTAGTTTGAGTGAACGATTATATAATTTCCCGTCTCTATTTAAGTTATTCCTTGCTATGTGGTCTTGCAGGTAGTGCTTTGGGGAATCTACTAGGAATACTAATTATACCCAAGGTTATGATGGATACTTATAAGCTGCTTTATACTTTTCCTGAGATAAAGTTGAGTGGATATTGGTGGTATGTAGTTATTTCTACTTTGGTGGTTGTACTATTTGGTATTATAGCCAGTCTACTTTCTGTCACAAAAACCTTAAAGGAAGTGCCAGCACAATGTATGCGCCCTATTGCGCCTAAAAAAATCCATAAAACTTGGCTCGAAAAAAGAGAAAAGCTTTGGAGTAAAATTTCATATAAAAATAAATTGATTATCAGGAACATATTATTAAATAAGCATAGAGCAATTTTACTGCCCCAGTATCCTTTGATAATAATATTTCTGTTGCAGATAAATTAACAACTATTCCTGCTGTAATTTCTTTAAGCAAAGATGTAAATACCATACTATATGTTTTGCCACAGTATAATAAAAGTGTTCAACTATATGATATTAGTAATAAGAAGCTAGATTTGACGGAGGATGGAATTCTACTGCCCTATAAATTAGCAAAGGAGTATCACCTAAAGGTAGGGGATACAGTTCTAGTAAGATTATCTTCTGATATGTATAATAATCAAGCTATTCATGTAAAAGTAGCGGCCATTGATGTATTATATCTATCCCAAGATTTATATGTATCCTACGATTATTTGCAAAAATTAGGTGTAGTGACCTATGTAAATGGGTATTACGTAAATGTGAAGGATAAAGGTATGTTAACAGATACGAATAATTATCTCTCAGGAGCTACTAATGTGAGATCTGTTGTGAAGAATTCCAGTCTTAAAGCTGATATAACATCAATGATGGGAATAATGAACGCAATGGTATTTATAATGATTTTTATGTCCGCGGCTATGGCCCTTGCAGTTATATTTAACATTAGCTCAATAAATATATTTGAACGTCGTAGGGACATTGCAACACTTAAAGTACTCGGCTATCATAAAAAGGAGATAAACAGCCTTGTGAATGTTGAAAATTTCATCGTAACTGCATTTGGCTCTGTATTTGGTGTAATCTTCGGTGTGGTAATCTATAGAGCAATTCTTAACACCATTGTCAGTGGGAGTATGTTTTTCCCCTACCATATATACTTAAGAGTGGTAGTCATATCGGTTTTACTTGCCTTTGTGTTCACAGCTTTTGCTAACTTCATGTTAAAGGGTAAAACTCGCAAAATTGATATGGTAGAATCCTTAAAAAGCGTGGAGTAGGAACATAAATTTAGTGACATACCTTCAGGTGTGTCACTATACCAATTAGACGAACTTGACATACCTTCAGGTGTGTCACTCACTATACCTATTAGACCGATTCAAATAATTATACTAATAATTAGTATAATTATACTAATTATTATACTAATTATTAGTTGACAAATTGTTCTAATTAGGATATGATGTATACATATTAGAGAGAAAGGAAATGATAATTCATATGAATATTTCAACAAAAGCAATTATTTCGAACTCTGATATGATAAAGAATTATAAGGCTTGCAGAGAAAAGGCACAAAATTTTGGCAAGATATTTGTTTTAAAAAACAACCAACCTGATGCAGTATTATTTTCCATTTCAGAATATGAAAGACTCTCAGAGTTTATTGAGTATCTGGAAAGTATTGAAGGAAAAGATATAACAAAGATTATTGAGTCTTTACCGAAAAGTGGTAATAGGGAAATGTACTCCATTGATCATTTAAAAAATGATATAAAATAAACTGTAGTATTTATATAGAAATTTTATAGAATAAAAAACAGGAGATGTATAAGAATGGAAAAGCGTGATATATATTTAGAAAAAATTAAGGCTCAGATAGAACAATATGGAGCTAAAATAGATGGAATGCGTGGCAAAGCTGCTGAGGTGAGTGCAGATATGAAATTGGAATATCTTAGTCAGGTGGATAAGCTACAGGGCAAGAAGGATATCCTCAAGGCAAAATACCAGGAACTAAAAAAATCTAGTGAAGGTTCTTGGGAAGATGTGAAAGCAGGAACTGAAAGTGCTTGGAGTCAACTTAAGGAATCCTTTGAAAAAGCTGGGAAGCATTTTAAATAATCCATAAAGTATAATAAATGTGTTGGTGAGATGGTCTATCTCGCCAACGCATTTTGTTTTGTATTGAGATGTTTGTAGTAAAAAAGGGTTTTAGGATATATTGTCGAATATGGTAAAATAATTATTGAATTAAGGAGTTTCTTATGAATGGCATAGACTATAAATTTTCTGATATTTTTGATTTAGTTGAGATACAAGAGATACAAGATGCATTTTCATCCGCAACAGGAGTGGCTTCAATAATAACTGAAATTGATGGAACTCCTATAACAAAACCAAGTAATTTTTGCTACTTTTGTAATGAAGTGGTTAGGAAAACTGAAAAGGGCATGAAAAACTGTATGATATCTGATTCTATCATAGGAAGCCCTAAAAAAGATGGACCAAGACTACAAAGGTGTTTAAGCGGTGGTCTTATGGATGGCGGTGCAAGCATAATGGTTGGAGACAAACATATTGCAAATTGGCTTATAGGGCAAATATTAGATAGTGATTATAAAATTGATGACATGTTAGCCTATGCAGATGAAATTGGTGTGGATAGGGATATAGTTACAAATGCACTTCATGAAGTTACTCCTATGCCCAAACAACAATTTTCAGATATATGTAATTTTCTCTTTCTAACGGCCAGTCAACTTTCAAAATTAGCAATTAAGAATGTAGTACAAGCAGAAGAAATTGCCAAAAGAAAAGTTGCTGAAAAACAATTCAAGCAATTAAACGAAGAGCTTGAGAAGAATGTACTTGAGAGAACTTACCAACTGGAAGAAATAAATGCAGCACTAGAAATTAAGGTTATTGAGCGTACAAGTCAGCTACAGGATATGAATGCTATATTGGAAGAAGAGATAATGGAGAAAACACAAGCAGAGAATGAATTGAAAAAAGAAAGATTTTTCACAGATGCTGTAATTGATAGTGTTCCAGGACTTCTCTATCTTTATGATGATAATCAAAAGCTTGTTAGATGGAATAAGAACCACGAAGTGCTGACAGGGTATTCTTCTGATGAACTATCTCAAATGAGGATGATGGATTGGTTCAAGGGGGATGAAGAAAGTATTGCAGATGTTACAATAGCAATACAAAAAACTCTAGAGCAGGGGAAAGGGCAAGTAGAAGCTAATTTGCAGAAAAAAGATGGAACCAATATACCGGTATACTTCACTTCCATAACCTTAGAGTTGGATGGTAGATTATATTTCACAGGAATAGGAAGTGATATGACTATTCTTAGAAGAAAGGAAAAAGAAAATCTTTATTTGAGCTATCACGATGTTTTAACAGGTCTTTATAATAGAAGATTCTATGAAGAAGAAATTAAAAGATTAGACACGAAAGAAAATCTTCCTATTTCAATAATTATGGGGGATGTTAATGGTTTAAAGATTGTAAATGATGCTTTTGGACATGATAAAGGTGATGAACTTTTACAGAAAGCAGCAGTTGCCCTTAAAGGTGCCTGCAGATCTGAGGACATAGTTGCTCGCTGGGGTGGGGATGAATTTGTAATCCTTCTGCCCAGAACTAGCCCAGACAAAGCGGAAAAGATTATTAATAGGATAAAAGAGCTATATTCAAACGAACAGGTTAATGCTATAAGTGTGAGTATCTCCTTTGGTTGGGATACAAAAGTAAATATGGATGAGGATATACAAAAAGTCCTAAAAAGCGCTGAAGATTACATGTATAAACATAAGATTTTAGAAAAGGCAGACACAAAGGGTAATATAGTAAACACAATAATTAGTACCTTGCATGAAAAGAACCCAAGAGAAGAACAGCACTCTAAAAGAGTTAGCGAGATATGCCAGAAGATAGGTAAAGCCTTGGGATTTTCTGCCCTTGAAGTAAGCCAACTAAAAGTTATTGGTCTTCTTCACGATATAGGAAAAATTGCAATCGAAGAGGGTATACTAAATAAAGCCGGAAAGCTTACAGTAGAAGAGTGGGATGAAATAAAGAGACATCCTGATATAGGATATAGAATACTAAGCTCATCCTATGACATGCTAGGACTGGCTGATTTTGTATTGGAACATCATGAAAGATGGGATGGAGCTGGTTATCCAAAAAGTTTAAAAGGTGAAGAGATTTCAACGGTAGCAAGGATTATCGCTCTAGCTGACAGTTACGATGCAATGACAAGTGAAAGGCCTTACAGAAAAGCTATGAGTGAAGAAGTAGCTTGCAATGAAATACGAAAAGGGGCGGGTACACAGTTCGACCCTAAAATCGCAAGAATATTTGTTGAAAAGGTATTAGAGAAAACTTGGGATTAACAAATTATGGAGTGCCTTTTCGTTGACAAAAAACATTATTTAAAGTAATATAAAAGCGAACGGAGGTTTTCTAATGCAGTATTTAAAAGATGTAGTTAGAAAAAACATAGAAGAAGAAGCTTTGAAGGAATTTAAGCAAAGAGGTTACAAAGGTGCATCAATAAGAAGTATTGCAAAAAACTCTACTACCTCAGTAGGGAATTTTTATAAATATTTTGAAAGCAAAGATGATTTATTTGAAAATCTAATTGGTTCAGTATATAAAAAGCTCATGGATTACATAAATCAATTTAAAAAAGTGGGATTCAACGAAAAAACAGAAAACATATTTTATGAACTTATGGAAAAGATAATGGAGATATTTAAAGAGAATAGCATTGAATTAACTATATTACTTAATAAAAGTGAAGGATCTAAGTATGGAAATTGTAAAAGTACATTTATTGATTTTATAACTAGATTAGTTTCAGATAAAATGGAATATGAGCTATCCTTACAAGGCAAACTACTTAAGGATAATTTTATTATATACCTAATTTCATATAATCTTGTGGAAAGCATAGCTATCATATTGAGGGAAAAAGAAGATGGTCTAGAGGTCAGAAAGCTTATTCTGGATATAATAGATATTTTCTTTAAAGACCTTACAACTAAGTTAGATATAAAAAATATATAACAATTATTGTTACTATTAAAGGTAACAATTTTTTTAGGACAAAAGCGAACTTTGGTTCACAAAAAATAAATGGAGTGAAAGATATTATGGAAAGTTTTATAGAGTTAAAAAATGTTCATAAAGATTACAATATGGGGGAAGTAATTATTAAAGCAGTAGATGATGTTTCCTTTTCTATAGAAAAGGGTGAGTTTGTAGTTGTAGTTGGCGCTAGTGGCGCAGGAAAAACTACTATTCTAAACCTTCTAGGTGGCATGGATGAAGTAACTAGTGGAAGTATTTTTGTCGATGGAAATGAGATAAGTAAATATAATAAAAGGATGCTAACAAAATATAGACGGGAAGATATAGGGTTCGTATTTCAGTTTTATAATTTAGTGCAAAATTTAAATGCACTAGAAAATGTTGAGCTTGCAGTGGAAATATGCAAGAATCCCAGGTCGCCTGAGGAAACACTAAAAGATGTTGGACTTGAAGAGAGAATGGGGAATTTTCCTTCTCAACTTTCCGGTGGAGAACAGCAGAGGGTTTCTATTGCAAGAGCTCTTGCAAAAAATCCTAAATTACTTCTTTGCGATGAACCCACGGGAGCCTTAGACTACAATACAGGTAAAGCAATATTCAAGCTATTATCGGATACATCAAAACAGCTTAATATGACAGTTGTTGTAATAACCCACAACTCTGCTTTAGCACCAATTGCTGACAAGATAATAACAGTAAGAAATGGGAGAATTGAAAGTGTGAAGAGAAATCCTAATCCAGTTTCAATAGAAAGCATAGAGTGGTAGAAATGAAGAAAACATTTTTTAAAAACTTATGTAGAGATATATTAAAGACATTTTCAAGGTTTTTATCGATAGTCATAATAATAGCAATTGGGGTTGCTTTTTATGCGGGTGTTAGAGCAACAAGTCCGGATATGCAAGAGTCAGGAGATTTTTATCTTACCCAAAATAACTTTATGGATTTTAAATTAATTGGAACACTGGGACTCACTAAAGAGGATGTATCGGTCGTTGAGAAACAAAACGGCATTTTAAAAGCGGAAGGTTCTTTTTCAATAGATGGAGTAATAGAAAAGAATAAGCAATCTTTGGTTGTGAATATCAACTCAATGCCCTCTAAAACTGGCATAAATCTAATGAAAATAGTTGAAGGCAGAGCTGCAGGGAACAATTATGAAGCTGTAGTCGAGGAACGGTTTCTCAAGGAGAATAAACTAAAGCTAGGTGACGAAATAGAAATTAAATCTGGCAAAGATAGTAAAATAGAAGATAATCTGAAAAATAATAAATTTAAAATTGTTGGAGCTGCAGATTCTCCACTTTATTTATCTGCTCAAAGACAACTTAGTTCTGTGGGAAATGGATCAGTGAAGGGCTTTGTTTATATACTGCCAGAGGTATTTAAAAGTGATGTTTATTCGGAAATCTATGTAAAAGTTAATAGTGAAGAATCAGGAAAAAGTCTCATAAATAATGAGGATTACAAAAATTCCATAGAAAACATAGAACTTAATCTTAAAAATCTTGGTGTTACTAGAAGCAAAGTAAGATATGAGGAAGTTTTGAAAGCCAGCCAAGGTAATTCCACTTTAGTAGAAGGGAATAAAGCACCAAGTTGGTATGTTCTCGGAAGATCTGCCAATGTGGGATATGAAAGCTATAGACAAGATAGCGATAGAATTGGAAGCATAGGAAAGTCCTTTCCATTTATATTTTTCTTAGTAGCAGCATTAGTCAGCCTTACAACAATGACAAGGTTAGTTCAGGAGAATAGGACGGAAATAGGTACTTTTAAGGCTTTAGGATATTCCCGGCTAGCAATAGTTTCTCATTATCTAATATATTCACTAGTGGCAAGTCTTACTGGAAGCGTAATAGGTATATCCTTTGGCTTTAAACTATTTCCGGCACTTATTATGAATGCTTATCAATCGCTTTATACTATTCCTAATTCAATAACCTCTTTTAATTCAATAATTGCGTTGCAGGCATCTTTAATTGCTATACTATTTACTACAATAGCTGCAGTGTTGGCTACCTTAGAAGAGTTAAGGAAGGCACCAGCTTCTTTGATGAGGCCCAAAGCCCCTAAGTTTGGGAAAAAGATTTTACTAGAGAGAGCTACTTTTATATGGAAAAAATTAAGCTTTACAGAAAAAGTTACTGCTAGAAATATATTTAGATATAAACAGAGATTGTTTATGACAGTAATAGGAATTGCTGCCTGCACCGGCTTGATGTTAACAGGATTTGGATTAAGGGGGGCTGTAACAGGTTCCATGGAAAAACAATTCAATAAAATCTATAAATATGATATGCTAACAACTTTAAATAGAAACGTTAACACTGAGGAAAAAGATATCATAAACACTAAGACCCTGGAAATATCTAACGTGAAATCAATATTATTTGCTTACTCAAAGAATGCAACAGTAAAGGATACAGCAACAAGTAGTCAAGATGTTTATGTAGTTGTTCCTGAAAATAAAGAAGAGCTTAATAAATATATAGATCTTACCTTGAAGGGTAAGACTTTAAATCTTGAGGACGAAGGCGTAATTATTACGCAAAAGCTTTCAAAACTTATAAATAAAAAGGTTGGAGACACAATCCAAATCACAATAAATGATAAAGAGATAAAAGCTAAAATATCTGCTATAACTGAGCATTATGTGCAACATTATATTTATATGAGCAGTAAATATTATCAGAAGATAACAGGAGAAGCTTTAGAGTTTAATGAATTCTATGGGATGCTTAAAAGTACTTCGGAAGTCTCTCAAAAGGAAACAACTAAGACACTTACCAGTATCAGTAATGTAGGTTCTGTAAGTTACAGAAGCAGTACTTATCTTGATTTTAATAAGAGCATGAAAAGTATAAATTCAGTAGTTTTAATATTAATAATGTCTGCAGGGGTTCTTGCCTTTGTTGTAATATATAATCTTACAAATATAAATATTAGTGAAAGAAAAAGAGAACTAGCCACAATAAAACTATTAGGTTTCTATAATAATGAACTTGCTTTATATATATACAGAGAAAACATGATATTAACTTTAATAGGAAGCATAACTGGTATAGGTGTGGGGTTACTGCTTAATAGCTTTGTCCTCAATGCTGCTGAAACAAATGTAGTAATGTTTTATAAAACAATAAATCCAATTTACTTTTTATATTCAGTTTTACTTACAATTTTCTTTTCTATCGTTGTGAATATAGCAATGTATTGGGAATTTGATAAGATAGATATGATAGAGTCGCTAAAAAATGCAGAATAGGTTTATTTCACTGTAGCACATTCATCTTCCTCAACATATAATAAACTAAAGTATGCAAAAAAGATGTGAAACTCCTTTGATTATCCATGTTGTAAAACCGGGTGAATCTCTTTATTCAATATCCCGTTTATATAATGCTTCTTTTAATAAGATTGCTTCAGATAACCAACTTATTAGCCCGAATAAATTGGTTATAGGACAGGCATTAGTGATTATAGGAGGAGCAATAAAACATACAGTAGCTCCAGGACAGAGCTTTTATGCAATTGCTGTTTCTTATGGTTTAACAATTAGTGAATTGGCAGCTGCAAATCCTAAGCTTACAAACCTTTCTCAAGTGCAATCAGGACAGATCCTCAATATTCCTTCCACCACAAGAAAGCTTGGAACAATTGAGGTAAACGGATATGCCTTTGCTAATATAAACATGTCGGTTTTGAGAAGTACCTTACCTTATCTAACATATTTGAGTATATTTAGCCATGCAGTTAATGCAGATGGAACTTTAAGTGCTATAAATGATGCTCCACTTATTGCAGCTGCAAGAAAGGCAAAGGTAGCCCCACTTTTAGTAATTACAAATCTTTTACCTAATGCAGGCTTTAGTAGTGAGTTAGCACATACAATTTTATCTAGCGAAAAGTTGCAGGATACTTTATTAAATAATGTTCTAATAACAATGAGGGCAAAAAATTATTATGGCTTGGACATAGATTTTGAGTATGTCTTTCCTGCTGATAGACAATTATATAATAACTTCCTTAGAAAGGCCGTACTAAAGCTAAAGCCCTTAGGCTATACTATTACTACATCATTAGCTCCTAAGACTTCAGCTAACCAAAAGGGATTATTATATGAAGCACATGATTTCCCTGTTCACGGACTATTAACAACTCATGTTGTATTGATGACCTATGAGTGGGGATATACCATGGGACCTCCTATGGCGGTTGCACCTCTTAATTTGGTTAGAAAAGTTTTAGAATATGCAGTAACTGCTATACCAAGAAAAAAGATCTTAATGGGTATACCTAACTATGGATATGATTGGAAACTTCCTTATGTGAAAGGAACAAAAGCAACTGCTATTTCAAATGTTAGTGCAGTTGATATTGCTTCAAAATGGGGAGCAAGAATACAGTATGACCCAGTAGCTCAGTCACCTTTCTTTAATTATCACGATAGTAGCAAAAAGGAACATGTGGTATGGTTTGAGGATGCAAGGAGTATCAAGGCGAAACTAAAGTTAGTAGATGAACTTGCACTTGGCGGTGTTAGTTATTGGACTATACAGAAGTTCTTTTCTCAAAATTGGTTAGTGTTAAATTCTCTATATAATATTAAGAAGGTTCTTTTGTAAATTATTAAATAATGATATGAAAAAAGGCTTGTAAAATTTAAATGTTTACAAGTCTTTTTTATTGCGCAATATATAAGAGGTTGTTTCAAAATGACCTCTTTTTATTTTTTTAGTGCATTTTTATACATCTATAAGTTGCAATTTTGCTGCTTTTCTCACGAAAAAACGGTGTCAGAAAACAATACTTTAAAATGTTATAATTTAACTTTAGAAAAAGTGAACACTAACCCCTTGGTGCAATAATGAATTTTTAAATGTTCATTGTCTAATTAAGTTAGGCTAATTATTTAGGTCACTACTTTTCTAAAAAATGTTCAAGTAGAACTAAGCAGCTTCCTT
>DATCIH010000044.1:0-7691 GCA_036507955.1 Clostridiaceae bacterium
GGGGGCGGCTGGTAAAGCCAATCCCGAAACCAAAAATTTCTTTAATAATATATAAAGGCACCCATGTGGGTGCCTTGTTTTAATTACACAAGCTTTCATAGCTTAATTTATTAAATTCTCTTACCGAGGATACCATGGAAAATAGTGAAACTATGGCCGGTATAATCAATGCTACACAGAAAGAATCTAATCTAAATACTGGTATATGCTGACCGTTTGGCTGCCAAACGGCTATATTTAGTAACTCAGTTGTTAAAGTAGTAAGTCCTATTCCAACAATAAACCCAATTAAACATACCGTAGTATTTTCAATGAAAAGTTTTCTTCGTAATTTTGATTCAGTGAAGCCTATGGTTGACATAATAGCAAATTCATTTTTTCTACCCAAAAATACTATATAGTTCAGATTTCCTAAGGATATACATAAAACTAATAATATAATTATATCCAAGAAAATGTATAAAACGTTTATGCTTGCTTGTGTTTGATCCATTATTTCTTTGATACTTTTGTAGTCTAGAATAATTATATTTTTTTCCTTTAAAGCTATGATTTTATCATTTATCCCCATATTGGTACCATCTTTAAAGAAAAAACCCATTCCAACTTTTAATGCATCCTCTCTTGTGATTACCCCTACATCACAAACTATAGGTATCCACACTTCGCCCTTTGTTATTCCTACTAACTTATAGGTTTTATTAAAGTGTATATCCGGGCTAGAAACATTGTTTAAATAGTCCCCCAATTTAAGTTTATACTGTTTTGTGAACTCTAAGGGCAGCAATATTTCATCTGCATTGTCTTTTGGTATAGTTCCACTTACTAATTTTAGGTTAAAGTTTTTTAGTATTTTTCCCACATCTTCCGAATAAAAAATAAAGGAATCTATACTACTACTCCCAAAAACAGCACTATAATTGAAACTAGTATTATTATTCATCCCCAAAAATGGAATAACATCTTTAACATTGGGATCACTTTTTATATCTGAGATTATTTTATCGCTTATGGGTTTACTTTTATCATTAGTATAAAGGATAGTACTTTTACTAACCACATTAGTACTTGACTTATCAATATCTGCTAAGGATCCAAATAATAATAATCCAAATAAATATATTAAAAACACGCTTATTATTGTGCAAATAAAGCTTGGTAGAACCTTTTTCGAATTACTTTTTATATAGGTATAACTTGATAAAGGTTTCATTATACCACCCCTTTTAAGCTATCAACAGTTACTATTACTCCATCTCGTATATTTACGATATCATCAGCGTTTTCCAGGATGGATGGATCATGGGTTACAACAATAATCAAGGCCTTTCTCTTATATTCATCTAAAAAATCCATAACTTCCTTTGCACTTTTATGATCTAAGGCTGCTGTTAGCTCATCTGCGAAGATAACCTTGGGATCATTTATGAGTGCTCTTGCTATGGCAACTCTTTGCCTTTGGCCTCCAGATAATTGAAAGGGTTTTTTATTTGCAAGGTGACTTATCTTTAGCCTCTCCAAAAGATTTAAAGCTTTTAATTTTCCTTCCATGCTATCACTATTTATTGGGGTAAGCACATTTTCTAAAACTGTCATATAATCTATTAAAAAATGTCTTTGAAATATAAACCCAAAATCTTTTAATCTAAGTTCAGCAGCTTTTTTAGGGGTAAGCTTACTTAAATCAGTATTATTATAAGTAATTGTCCCTGAGGTTGGGATTTTTAATCCAGCCATAACATATAAAAGCGAGCTTTTACCACTACCTGAGGGCCCCATAACCCCTATCATCCTATTTCCTTCAAGTGTTAAGTTTATATTTTTTAAAGCGTAGGTTTGAACCTCTTTACCTATATCATATATAAGATTTGTATTATCAATTTTTAACATAATGACCCTCCCCCTAATTCTTTTCAATCATTTTAATTGGATCTAATTTATTTATGAGATTATTTATTGGAATTATAGAAAATAAAATAGTAAAAAGTGGTACAAGGATAGCTACTACAAACCCCTTTGTTGTAAATAGAAATCCTCTAACCCCTAAGGGTTCCCATAATCTCTTGGAGTTAAATAGTTGCATTATAACTCCCAACCCAATACCTAATATAAAGCCAATAGCATTGGTTATAACAACTTCTTTAAAGGTTCTAAATAAAATATTTCTTTTATTATAGCCAAGTGCATTTAGTAACCCTAATTCTTCTTTTCTATTGATATACTGAGCATACTTTGTGCTTCCTACTGTGACTACCATAACAATAATAGACAATATTGATATTACATCTAAAACTTTTAATGCTCCTAGTTTTCTTTCAAAAGCTTTATTTGAAGTTTCCTCTGTAGCCACCACCACTCTAGTTTTGTCTACCTTAGATATATAAGCATCCATTGAGGCTTTCTTTCCTGCTTTAGGAAAGACATAAAAGCTTCGGCTTAAGACTATTTCTTCATTTTTATAATCAGGTAAAATACTATCATTAGCAGATAATATTGAGGTTAAGGCTTCACTATCTAAAATACCTACTACTAAGTATTCTCCTGGGATACTATCAAACTTATTAATACTATCACCAATTTTGTCCCCAATTTTAAGCTTTCTATTTTTAGCTATGTCCTTATTTACTGCTACTTCCTGTGACTCTTCCTTAGGTAAATTACCCTGGATTAACTTAATTCCTTGGGCTTTCATGAAATAATCTACATCAGCTGATCTTAAAGGTACAGCAACTGCGCTGTCTGAAGCTCCAGGAATCTCAAATCTTATTCCGTAGTTGAAGTTCGATGCAACGATTCTATCCACATTTTTGTTTTTGCTGATATCTTCAATTAAGCTTTTGTCTATGGGTTTTTGTTCGAAGCTACTTATGGAAGCTGCCTTCTTATAGAATAAAACATGTGCTCTCTCTTCCATTGACAAAATACTACTAGTAAATCCATATAAAATATACAAGAAAGCAACTGCAAGGGTCACTGCATTTATAGAGGCGAAGATTTTCCTCTTATTTCGCTTGGTATATAGTAAAGGTGATAAAGGTTTCATAGACTCATTCCCTTCCATTTCATATTAAGAGATTCTCTATTAACATAATAATATAAAACCCTGGTAATAAAATAGTTACCCCAGTCATAATTTTTTTATTTGTATGCTATAGAAATAAATAATCTAGCTAAAAGCTACGGAAAAGTCCGAGGAATATCAGCAATAAACCTTATTAATTTTCCTTTTATAAGGTATTAATAATTGAAAAATGAGGCAGTAAATCCATTTTACTGCCTCATTAATTATAAAGTGAAGATGTTAATTATTGATTTATTTTCAACCCACTTGATCTCTTCAAAGATAACCTACCGCCTAAAAAATAACTAGTAACAAATGCAATAATCAATAAAATTATCCCGAAAAATCCGCTTATATATCTACAAGCCATAATTAGGGAAGCCTGGTCTCGTGGAAAAACACCCCAGATGGCTTCAGTAGTTAGATTAAACTCTAGGGATATTAATGGAACTCCAGAAATATTAGAATGAACTATAATTAACATAATTAATAAAGCTATAACTATATATCCAAACACTTTGTATCTTTTAGATAATAAGGAAGTTCCTCTTATTGAAATACCCACAGCTATATTCCAAATACAATAAATTAACGTTAGTAAGCCTGTATAGGAAGCTACTAACTCACCTGGCCTTACAAAAATATTTAGTCCTACAAGATATACTATAGTAATAAAAACTGGAAGTCCTGATATTTGGAGGATGCTAAACTTTGCAGTATAAATATCCTCTTTTAATATCGGTGCCTGTATTAAGAAATTATTTAGATTACCTGTGGATCTTCCTTTCCACATAATAACACCTTGAAGGTTAAAGCTTAATATGTATGCTAAGTTGATTAAAAACATTACTTGGATATAAAAGCCACCCACCCAGGTTATTTCTCCGCTATTTGAATATTTAAAAACTGCCCAAGTTATCAGAGCACAATTAAATAAAGAGATTATTCCTGCAAAAATTATAGAAATAACAAATAACCATTTAAGACCACCCGTGTTCATAAACCAATAGGCTTTTATTATCTTAATAACTCTTTTCATAACTATTTCACCCCCCAGATACTATAGGTTAATAAATTTTCAATATTAGGCTTAATACCTTTCATAGCTTTAAAAAATTCATTAGCAGTTTCTCTGAGTATCAACCCCTCAAATACAATCTCACCTTTTCTAAGCCCTATAAACTTATTGTCCAAACCTTTCAGATCTTCAACACTTCCAGATAAAAAAATATACTTTTCCTCAAGCTTATCCGCGGAGATACTTTCTATTATTCTACCCTCATGAATTAGTGTAATATAATCTGCTATCTTATCTAAATCCGAGGTAATATGGGTGGAAAAGAATACTGATTTTTCTCCATCAGATACAAACTCTCGAAGTATATCTAAAAGTTCAATCCTTGCCATAGGGTCAAGGCCTGCAGTGGGCTCATCAAGAATCAAAACCTTTGGGTTATGAGCAAAGGCAAGTGCAAACATTGCTTTAGTTTTCATCCCCTTAGAAAACTCACTTATTTTTTTATTTAAGGGGATTTTCCATCTGGAAATATAGCTCTTAAATATATCCTCACTCCAGTTATCATAAAATAGTCTAAGAGTTTTTGAATGCATAAGCAAAGTAGAGTTACTGATAAAATAATCTTCGTCAGGGACATATCCTATCTGTGACTTTACATATAACTCTTCTACAACATTGTCCCGTCCCATAACCTTAATTTGCCCAGAGGATTTTTCTAAGGCATTTAATATTAATCTAATAGTAGTAGTTTTACC
This sequence comes from Clostridiaceae bacterium, assembly GCA_036507955.1. GTDB lineage: Bacteria > Bacillota > Clostridia > Clostridiales > Clostridiaceae > DATCIH01. Next base: position 4,835 of record DATCIH010000044.1, read on the forward strand.
TGCTCCATTTTCTCCTATAAAGCCCATAATAGATCCTTTTTCAAGGGTAAGGTTTATATTATCCAACTTGAAATCCGTAAAATCTTTATTTAAGTTTGTAATTTCTAATATATTATCCATTTTAATTACCTCCTTCTAGGTTCTGAATTATATTAAAAATAGCTTCTTTATTTACACCAGCATCCATTAATTTTAGAGTCTTATCTTTATATTCTTCAATTAATTTATTCTTTCTATCTGACAATAATTTTGAAACATCCACAGTCTTTACAAAAGTACCTCGGCCAGATACTGTGTAGATAAAGCCATCATGTTCTAAATCTATATAAGCTCTCTTAGTGGTTATAGTACTCACATTTAGTTCCTTTGCTAACTGCCGAACCGAGGGAAGAATATCATTGAATTTAAGCTCTCCGCTAAGTATATTTTCTTTAATACAAGTTTCTATCTGTTCATACATTGGTAAGTCACTTGTATAATCTATTCTGATATTCATTTAGCTACCCCTTCCATATACACTGTGTAAGTCATGATATCGTGTATATATGATATATACGATATCATGACTTATAATTAATGTCAATTTATATTTATTGTGGATAATTCTTTATTTATGATTTCAAGAATATAGGAAACATGTTATAATTTTATAAAGTGCTGTGTATATTCTATAAGCATAATACATCCAACATAGTAATTTGCATTATATAGATGATAAGGGGTGAGTTTTATGGATAAGTTTAAAGAGTATAGAAATGTTAGGATAAAGCTTGAATGTGCATCAGGCATAATTGCCCTCATAATTGGGGAAGGAATAAGTTCCTATTTAGGAATTTACGGTAAGAAATTCATTTCATTAGATACTGCATTAAGCTTTGCTATTATAGCAGGTATTTGTGGTGTGTTAAACAATATCTCTATAAGAATTGCGGATAAATGGTATTATAAAAATAAGAATAAGTAGCAAGAATGTGTTCCTATTGCTAAGGAGAATTAGATATGGGGCTATATAGCGAAGAGCATTTAAAATAAGCAGAAGGTTGTGTTACACCCTCTGCTTATTTTCTATTTTATAATTACATATCTTATTTAAATAATATAAATATAATTCTTATTTAGTGCTTTTCTTTGTTCAATTCATGAAGCTTTTCAATATCTTCCTTTTTTAAACCAGTGATTTCAATTATATCATCAATAATAAAGCCTTTTTTAACCATCTTACTTGCATCTTCAAGTTTTCCTTCTTTTATACCTTCTTCGAAGCCTTCTTTTCTTAATTCAATACCTACCCTAGTCATCTTTAACCTCTCCTTTAATTTATATACATATTCTTTATCAATAAATTTATCTGAAATACCTACTATTGCTCCAATATATAGCATTTTCTCATTGTCATTACTTATTTTTGCAGCTAGCTCTACTGCATTAATTGCCATTTCATTTTTGCCAACCTTACTTTTCATTAACGGTAAAAATATCAAGTTCAACTTATCTGCATCATTTAGTATCTCTTTTCCTGTAATTTTGTTTTGTAAGTCTAAAAATATATCATCCCCGTTAAAAGCTTTCATATAAACATTTGAGACTTGATAACTAATAGAGCCTATTTCAATATTGCTTATTGCTTGCTCTATATCACCAGAATAAATAACTGCAGTATTAATTTTCCTTTTGTCTTTTTTATATAACCTTGCATCATACAGCAAAAATCGTGTTAGGTTATCATTTCTATTTGTTGTTTGAAACTCAAGATGTAAAAAGCTCTCATCTTCAAGTAGAAATACAAAATCCATGGATTCCTCACTAACTTCCAAAACAGGAAGGTCCGTTGGAATTACAGCTTTAATTTTAGCAGTATGTAGTCCATAAAAATCTAAAGCTACATCCTTAAAAGCTGCTGACATGTACTTTAAGATTATATCGTTATTTTGATATGATATCTCTGCCATTACCATCACTACTTTCTATTATATCATAGATCTATGTAGTAATAGTATTTGCTTATTTAAGAAAAATATGCAAACTTCCATTCGGTTAATATCAAATTCAATGTCCTGAAACTTTTTTTTGAATCTCATGATTGTATGTAAGTGCTTACATATTCAATGCTTTTTTAATAGTTAAAGCTGCTGCCATCCTATCCGAGGTACCTAGCTTTGAATATATATTGCTGATATAATTTTTTACAGTTCCCTCTGATATATATAGCGAGGAGGCTATCTGCTTATTATTAAAACCAAATACAATCATTTTTGCTATTTCTATCTCCCGTTCTGAAAAGTCTTTCAAACCTTTCTTTTGCTCTTGAGTTACAATAGTGGCATTAGTTAACCGCTTTGCAATTTTTATTGCTACCTCTGAGGGTAACATAAAGGATCCTTTATAGGCGTCATTTATTGATTTTATAAGATCATCACCTTGAATATCCTTTAATATATATCCTGAAGCTCCATTAGTTAAAGCATCTATTATATAGTCATCCTCATTAAAAGTGGTTAATATTAATATGATTATTTGTGGATACAGCCTTTTTATAATTTTTGTAGTCTCCACTCCATCCATTACTGGCATTCTTATGTCCATTAATATTAAATCAAGGGAAGATAACCTACAACGCTCTATAGCTTCTTGTCCGTTTTTTGCGGTACCTATTACCTCCATATTATCTTCTAAATCAAGGATTGTTTATACTTAACTTACTGGAAATGCTATATCTAAGGTAACACCCTGTCCTTCTATAGATATAATATTTATTGTTCCCTTGTTTTCCTCGGCTCTAGCTCTCATGGCCCGAAGTCCAAACCCTGGTAAAATTATAGATGCACCTTTACCGTTATCTTGGAGGGAAAAGAAAATA
>DATCIH010000045.1:0-5104 GCA_036507955.1 Clostridiaceae bacterium
TCCTTTAAATATCTAGTATAGCCATACGCCATCATTTTAATATACAAAAAAAGTATCTTATATCTAATTATCTACCCTTATAGTGTTTATTTCAACATTAACTTTTTTATGCTCCTAAATCTTCCTTAAGAAAATTATAAACAAAAATAAAAACATATGTAAACAGTAGTAAGGTGTATATAATTATATCAAAATTATATACACCTTAATTATTTTATTTCATAAACCTATTTTACAAACATATTAAAACTAAAGATACAGTACCTATACCATATTTCCTTGTCTAATAAAATACTCTTCTATACTTCCAAAGCAAGTATTTACCATAAATTCTATCTCTTCTTTATCAATAATATACGGAGGTATAAAATATAGTACATTTCCTATTGGTCTGAGCACTAATCCTTTTTTTAGAGCAATCTTGTAAATCTCATATCCTACTCTTATTTCAAAGGGATAACTTTCTTTTGTTTCCTTATCTTTTACTATTTCCACAGCCGTTATCATCCCTATACTTCTTACTTCACCTACATGCTTTAGCCCTTCTGCCTTTTCTAGTGTGAGGTTTCTTATGAGCACACCTTTTTCTATATTGTTTTTTATAATATTATCTTCCTCAAATATCTTTAGGTTTTCCAGCGCTATGGCGCAGCCCATAGCATTACCTGAATAAGTATGACTATGTATAAATGTTTTTCGCTCTTTATAATCCCCATAGAAACAATCATATATTTCATCAGTAGTCATAACTACTGACATAGGCATATATCCAGCAGAGATACCTTTTGAGAGGCACATAAAGTCTGGACTTATTTGAGCATGATTACACGCAAACATCTCTCCAGTTCTACCAAAGCCCATTGCAATCTCGTCTGCAATAAGATGCACTTCATATTTATCACAAAGCTTCCGAAGTTTCTTTAGATAAATCGGTGAATAAATCTTCATACCCGCGGCACCTTGAACCATTGGTTCAACTATTACTGCACTTATATCCTCATGATTTTCTATTAAACACTTTTCCATATTCTCAAAGCACTCTGCATTACAACTATCTCTATTAAAACTGTATTTACACCTATAGCAATCTGGTCCCTCTACTCTGAATGTATCTAAAAGGATAGGTTTGTATACTGTATTAAACTCATCTATATCACAAACAGACAATGCTCCTAAAGTTTCTCCATGATATGCATCGCTTAGTGCAACGAACCTTTTCTTTTTAGTATCTCCCTTTTGCATGTTATAATGAAAACTCATCTTTAAAGCTATTTCTACAGCTGATGATCCATTATCAGAAAAAAAACACTTTTGTAAGCTTCTCTGGTGTTATATGTGCAAGCTTTTCCGCAAGCTCTATAGCAGGTTTATTCGAGAAATTTGCAAATATAACATGTTCAAGGCTATCTATCTGCTTTTTTATAGCCTCATTAATTCTTTTATTGCTGTGTCCTAGAGTATTCGTCCACCAAGATGATATACAGTCTAAATATCTATTTCCATCAATATCATAAAGCCAAACCCCTTCTCCTTTTTCAATAACTATTGGATTAAGCTCCTCATAGTCCTTCATTTGGGAACAAGGATGCCATATATATTTCAAATCCTTTTCTACATAACTATCCATGCTTTTACCTCACCCTTCACTTTATAATTGATCCAAACATTCTTCTATAGTCTTAAGATCAAAAGCCTCTTCTGCATTTATTCTTATAGCTTGCAGCATGTTATCCTTTAGGTTTTCAATGTGCTTAAACTTGCCTATAATATGCACTTTAGTGAGCTTTTCTATCATTTTAATATTGTCATCGCAGATGATATTTTCTATGTAATTGTTTATTATAATCCCTTTTATATTAATCCCTAGGGCTTCTATATATTTTACAGTAAGTACTGTATGGTTAATTGTTCCTACCACAGCTCTTGCCACAATAACGACACTCATATTTAAATCCTTTATAAGATTCTCAAGATTATATACTCCTCTTTCATCATCTATTAATGGACATACTATTCCTCCACTACCTTCAGCGATTATATAATCATATTTCCCCTTCAAATATTCATATTTTTCTTTTATTACCTCTATTTGAATAGGATTATTCTCAATTTTTGCTGCAAGATGAGGGGATACGGGTGACTTATAAACATATGGTGTTATATTTTCATATGCCTCTTCCAAATTACTCACATCACAAGCAAGCAAAGCATCGCCAGGAACAAGCTCATTACCTACTTCAATAGCCCCGCTAAGCGCTGCCTTAAAATAAGTAACATTGTATCCAATACTTCTGAGAACATGCATAATGCTTGCAGTTACAACAGTTTTTCCTACATCAGTATCTGTTCCAACTATAAATACTCCCTTAGCCATTTTCTCTAACCTCCAGCAATAAATCACTTATCATTTTCTTATCATCACATATTTTATTGCCTGATGTGGTAAGATAGTTTCCTGTAATCGTAGCATTTACTCCTGCATTAAAACAATTTTTACCAAACTCATCGATTCGGTTTCTTCCTCCAGCAAGTCTTATAAGAGCTTTAGGATTCACAAATCTTATGATTGCAATAGTTTTTAGTATTTCCTCCTGACTTAAGCTTTCTGCATTTTCTAGTGGTGTTCCCTTTATTGGATTTAATACATTAACAGGAATAGATTTGACCTCTAAATTTCTTAACTGAAAAGCTAAATTAATTCTATCCCGAAGACTTTCTCCAAGGCCAATTATCCCCCCTGAGCAAATAAACATTCCAGCCCTCTTTGCTGCATTTATAGTATTTATTCGCTCATCATAGCTATGAGTTGTACATATGTTTTTATAATACTCTCTGCTAGTTTCTAAGTTATGATGATACATTGTTATCCCCGTTTCTCTCAATCTAAGTAACTGCTCATATCCGAGTATCCCAAGTGAAGCACATAAATCAATTTTCATTTCCTTATTTAGCTTATCATATATGTCTAATATTTTTTCGAAATCACTACCAGTAGCTCCTCTTCCACTTGTCACTAAAGAAAATCTATTTACTCCCTCCTTTTCATTTTCGTGTGCCAGCTTTAAAGCAGCTTCCTTTGAAACTAATCCATACACTTCTACATTGGTTTTATAAAAAGCAGATTGCGCACAGAATTTACAGTCCTCAGTGCATCGTCCTGATTTTGCATTCATAATTGTACACAAGTCTACTTCAGCGCCGCAAAAAAACTGTCGCACTCTATTAGCACTATTACATAATTCTTCTATATCCTCTTTTTTATCAATGTCCGCAAGTTTCATAGCCTCGTCAAAGCTTATATTTTGACCTCCTAAAACATTTTTCTCTATACTCTTAATAAATTCTCTCATGACATACCCCTCTCTTATTGTTTTTTAAGTAATATATCCACTTTTCCTTAATACAGGTAATAGTTTTATTGAAATATATGCTGCAAATATTGTTAATACCAAATCTCCAGCTATACTTACCACAAAGCCATAAAAAAAAGCAAAATAAAAAGAAACATTTTTCCCTAAGTATAAATTGTAACTAATATATAAATATATAACTCCAAATAAATATATAAAAAACAGACCAAAAAGCAACGTAAATATTGTCTTTAAAAAAGTGAATTCCTTAACATTTTCTCTTATTTTGCCTATCACATAAGCAGCTACTATAAATCCTATAAGATATCCAAAAGTGGTTTAAATATATATCCTATCCCGCCACCTTCAGTAAATACTGGCACTCCGGAAAGTCCAATAGCCACATAAACTATTTGTGACAATGCGCCTAATTTTGAGCCTAAAACTAAACCAGCTAACGCACAAAACAGATATTGAAGGGTAAAAGGTACATATGGTATTGGCACCTTAATAAAGGCTCCAATTGCTGTTAGCGCTGCAAACATAGCGACTATTATTAAGTTTCTAGTCTTGTTCATAAATACCCCTCCTAAATTTGATTGATATATACTATATAATAAAGCAATAGCTTTCAATTGTAAACTTATATCATTCTTAAGTTTACAATTGAAAGCTATTTGGTATTTTATGTATAAATTTTTAGTACCCTTATTTTTTTGAAAATTCCATCTCATGTTCAAGAAGCCACTTCTTCCTATTAAGCCCCCCTGCATATCCTGTTAAACTCTTATCTGATCCAATTACTCTATGACAGGGTATAATAATACTAATAATATTCTTACTATTAGCATTACCAACGGCTCTTGTTGCCTTTATATTACCAATTGCAATAGCCATTTCCTTATAAGACATGGTTACTCCATAAGGAATTTCCATTAAAGCTTTCCAAACCTTTTTTTGAAATTCTGTCCCTCCAATTTCACATTTTATATCAAAATCTTTTCTTGTTCCTTTAAAGTATTCATCAAATTGTTTAATGGCCTCCTTTAAAATTTGTGATTCTGATGTGATTTCCTTCATGTCCTCTATAAACATAGCTGAAATTATTGCATTATCAGAAGTTATTATTTCTAATATCCCAATAGGCGAATTATAATATCCATAATATTTTTTAGTCATTTAGCGACCTCCAGTCTATTTTTCTAACCTATATACTATCATATGATAAACTCTATTACTAAATTGACCTTCATCGTCAACCCTATTTATCTCATTAAAATTACATCTTTCTAAAAGATAAATTGATTTACTATTATATTCCTCTGTATTTTTCTTAATATTAGACTTTTACTCTCAATGTTTGGAAAAGGCATAAAATTAATCATCTTTAGCACCTCTTTTCTGAAAAATTAATTACCGTTATTACAATCATAATTATGACAGTAATAACGGTAATTTGGAATTAATAATCTCATATTACTAATCTCAGTTATTAAATTTTTTCTATTACAATCTGATCATCTTTGGCATCTACACCAATGACAGAACCATCATTTATATCGCCCTTTATAATTTTCTTTGCAATAGACGTTTCTAAAACATTTTCAATATACCTCTTTAACGGTCTTGCACCGTATATTGGATCATAACCCTCAATCGCCATAAGCTGCTTGGCAGCCGTAGTTACTTTCATTGATATATTTTTATCTTTAAGCCTGTTTTGAATATCCGCAAGGAATATGTCTACTATTCCC
>DATCIH010000046.1:0-68495 GCA_036507955.1 Clostridiaceae bacterium
GGAGCAAAATATTTTCTGAAAATCAGAAGCTTCATTTCCACATTTTCGAAAAACAATAGAAATGTTTTTCAGGGAATGAAGGATGCCTTCGACGATAATGTTGTAACCTTAAAAATGGAATAATAGTATAAGGCCACTATACTTTATTTAGAGGTCTTATTTATCGACGCTACATCTGAACTGTAACCTTTTATTATATTATTTAAATTAGTAACATTGTCTCCTTAGCAATCATTAATTCTTCGTTAGTCGGAATTACTAGTACCTTTACTTTAGAATCACTGCTGCTAATAATAGCTTCCTTTCCTCTTACCTGATTTAGACTTGGATCAATTTTAATACCAAAATGCTCTAAATTAGAACAAATAGCTTCTCTAGTTTCAGCAGAATTTTCTCCAAGACCTGCGGTAAATACTAAACAGTCTAAGCCACCTAGTACAAAAGCATAAGAGCCTATAAACTTTTTAACTTTATAATAGAAAACATTAAGTGCAAGTTTAGCCCGGGCATTACCCTCCTTTGAAGCTTTTTCCACATCTCTGAAATCACTGCTCACTCCGGATATACCTAATATACCTGATTTATTATTTAGTATGTTTTCTACTTCTTTAATGCTTATATTATATTCCTTTTGTATATAGGTTATAATCGCAGGGTCAATACTTCCAGATCTTGTACCCATGGCAATACCTTCCAGGGGAGTAAAGCCCATGCTTGTTTCTATAGATCTACCACCATCAAGTGCAGTAATACTAGCACCATTTCCTAAATGGCAGGTAATCATCTTAAGCTTTGTTATATCTTTATTTAAAAAAGCTGCAGCCTTTTCTGAAACATATTTATGAGAAGTTCCATGAAAGCCATACTTTCTAATACCATACTCCGTATAAAGTTCATAAGGCAATGGATATATATAAGAATAATCAGGCAAGGTTTGATGAAAAGCAGTATCAAATACTGCTATCATTGGTACCTGGGGCAGCAGTGCTTCACAGGCTTCTATACCTATTATATTAGCAGGATTATGTAAGGGAGCTAATTTAATACAATCATTTAAGATGCTTTTAACCTTTGAATCAATTACTACTGATTGTTTGAAAGACTCTCCGCCATGAACAACTCTATGACCTACTGCATTGATTTCAGATAGACTTTGTATTACTTTAGTATTTCCAAATGTAAGAGCTTCTAATACATATTTAATTGCATCCTTATGATCTTTCATTTGAACCTTATTTACATAAGTCGCCCCTCCCTCTACCTTTTGAGTCAATATGGAACCTTCATTACCGATTCTTTCTACTAATCCCTTTGCGAGTACAAGTTCCTTATCCATACTTATCAATTGATATTTAAGCGAAGAGCTTCCACAATTTATAACTAAAATATTCATAGTTTCCTCCTTGAATTCCTAATTCTGTGTTTAACAATCGTCTAGACTGCTCGGCAAATTATATTCCTTTTTGTGATTGAACTGCAGTAACAGCTACAACATTTACTATATCTTCAAAACTACATCCTCTAGACAAGTCGTTTATAGGTTTAGCAAAGCCTTGACAAATAGGACCTATAGCCTCAGCCTTAGCAAATCTTTGTACTAGCTTATAACCAATATTTCCTGATTGAAGATCTGGAAATATTAAAACATTTGCACAACCTGCTACTTCACTATTTGGTGCTTTTTGATTAGCTACAGATTTAACTATGGCAGCATCTAATTGGAGCTCACCATCTATAAGCAAATCAGGCCTTAGCTCTTTAGCTATGGCGGTAGCACGTCTAACCTTATCTACCATCTCATGATCCGCGCTTCCCATGGTAGAAAATGAAAGAAGAGCCACCCTTGGTTCAATTTTACATATTTTTCTGGTGGTTTCTGCAGTTGCAATAGCAATAGACGCTAATTGTTCAGCAGTTGGACTTGGGTTAACTGCGCAATCAGAAAAAACTAATAACCCGTCTTCTCCATATTCGCAATCTGGAACCAACATTATAAAAAAACTTGATACCACCGATACTCCTGGAGCAGTCTTTATTATCTGAAGACCTGGCCTTAATAAATCACCGGTAGTATGAATAGCTCCAGAAACCATACCATCAGCATCTCCACATTTAACCATCATAGTTCCATAATATAATGGATCCATAACTATAGTTTGTGCTTTTTCTATTGTTATACCTTTGTTTTTTCTTAATTGATAAAATTCCTCCACATATCTAGTTGTATTTTCTGATGTCTTTGGATCAATAATTTCAATATCACTAAGGTCTAAGTTCAAATCTTTAGCTTTGCTTAAAATTTTACTTTTATCCCCAACTAAAATTACATTTGCTAAATTGTTATCCTTAATCATTCTAGATGCCTGAAGAGTTCTTTTTTCTTCACCTTCAGGTAATACAATCCTTTTAACATCACTTTTAGCCATATCCCATAATTCGTCTAATAATTTCATAATTTTTACCCCTTTCCGTCAAGAGTATTTCAATTAAGTATACTCCTATATAATATACTTCTTTTTATATCCAATTTTCAATAAAAAACTGTCATTTTTAAAAAAAAAATAGATATTATCGTATTTTTTTAGGTTATAATCATTATATAAAGAAGTGGAGAGTGATTAAAATAAACATATCGGCTATTGTTGCAGAGTATAATCCTTTGCATTTAGGTCATAAATATCAAATTTCTGAAACAATAAAAGAAGCAGAGGCAGAGGGCCTTATAGCAGTTATGAGTGGTAATTTTACTCAAAGGGGCAATCCCTCCTTAATAGATAAATGGAATAGAACAAAAATGGCTTTAAATGCAGGTATAGACTTAGTTATAGAGCTTCCCTGCGTATATAGTCTTTCCTCAGCAGAATTTTTTTCCTTTGGGGCAGTTAGCTTAATCAATGGGTTAAATGTAGTAGATCACCTTAGCTTTGGAAGCGAATGTGGTGATATTGAGATTATTACCCAAATTGCTAATATTATTGCCACAGAACCAGAGGAATATAAAATTCTCTTGAAAAAATATTTGAAGGAAGGCTTGTCTTTTCCACTATCTAGAAGTAAAGCACTAATTACTTATATGAATTCAAAAGATATATTTATAAAAGATATATTAAATTCTTCAAATAACATATTAGCCTTTGAATATTGTAGAGCTTTAAACAAATTAAAAAGTAGTATTAAGCCCTTAACTATTAAAAGAATAGGTGAAGACTATAATAGTGATAAAATATCTCAGGGATTTTTGAGCGCAACTGGTATAAGAAACTATATACGTAGTAATACTGATATAACTAAATTGGAAAAGCTACTTCCTGAATATTCTTATAAGTTAATTAAGGATTTAAGTGATAATAGCTATGATTTTGTTTTTGAAAGGGATATATACCCCTTTCTTAAGTATAAAATATTAACTGATTTTAATAATATTAATAAATTACCAGATATTAGAGAAGGACTAGAGAATAGAATATATGAGTCCTTATTAAAAAGCTCTTCCTATGAGGAACTTATAAATACTATTAAGAATAAAAGATATACCTATACGAGAATAAGTAGAATACTTTGCCAGTTCTTTATAGGATTTGAAAATCATGATATAAAAAATTTAAGAACAGCCCCTTGTCCCTATGGAAGGATATTAGGTTTTAATGATAAAGGTAGGAGAATATTAAAAGAAATTAAGAAGAATAGCAATATTCCACTAATAACAAAGGTGAAGGAATGCCATAGTGAAGTGATGGATATTGAACTGCAATCTACTAAAGCTTATAGCCTCTTAAATAAAAATGTTGGTCCTATAGAGGATTATATTAGAAAACCAATATATTGGAAATAATTAGTATAAATTTATTATTTAAGTATATATTTTAGTCATAATACTTAAAGTGGATTCAACATAATGATATTAAAAATTGTTTTATTTCTGCTAATCCTTTTAATATTTATATCTGTAATCTTCGTGCTTAAACATATGCTTTTTAATAAAGTGATAGTTTTTATTTGCACCCTAGGGATTATATACATATTGATTTTTCCACAAAGATGCATGACTGCATCTATATATGGTGCGGAAATTTTCTTCAAATCTGTTTTTCCAGCTTTATTTCCTTTTTTGGTGCTAACAAATCTATTATTTTTATACGATGGTATAAATATATATTCTAAAATATTTGGAAATATATTATGTAAGCCTTTAAAGCTTCCAAAGGAAGCAAGTGTGGTTCTGATAATAAGCTTCTTATGCGGTTATCCCCTGGGTGCTAAATATAGTTTTGACTTATATAATAAAGGGATAATTGATTATTATGATTTTAATAGATTAGCAAGTATTGCCTCTAATTCTAGTCCTATATTCATGATAGGTACTATTGGAACGGCTATATATGGGAACCCACTTTTAGGCTATATACTTCTAGGTGGAAATCTTTTATCTTGCATAGCCATGGGGTTAATATTGCCAGGTAGAAAATCTAATTTATATAGTAAAAAAATTAGCAGAAAAATAAGTATAGTAAAAATAGATTTTAGTAATGCTTTAAAAGATAGCATTACCTTAGCCTTCGAAACTATATTAGTAATTCTAGGTTTTATTGTTATTTTTTCCATCATTATTACTATGTTAAGGGATAGCTTTATTTTTAGTAATTTACAAGCAACCAAATTAAAGCTCCTACTACCTATTATTTATGGCAGCATAGAACTTACAAATGGATGCTTTTTAATAGCAAACACATCCTTCAATATGTTTGCTCAAATAATAATAATAGCCTTTCTATTAGGCTTTGGTGGATTGTCAATAACTATGCAGGTGTATTCCTTTATTGGTAAAAGCAAACTCCCTATGAAAATCTACATGAAAAGAAAGCTACTTCAAGGTGTAATAGCTTCTATAATTACAGGTCTGCTTTATTTTATAGTAAGCAGTCTAATTGGTATTTCTTAATTCTTTTATGTTTTCCCTTAATAATGTAGTATTACCTTCTACATCCTTTTCTAAATTGTTTATAAAACCTTCCACATCAAGCTTTAATTTAGTTACCATCTGATTACCTTGAATATCTATTTGCTTTTCTAGCTGGCATAATAGTACATCAGCATATTCCCTTGCTCCAAGTCTCATCTCTTTTGCATCCCTTTGGGCAGCAGCTATTATTTCTTCTGCCTTCAGCCGGGCTTCTCTTGTTATATCATGACTTTCCACGGACCTTTTAAGCATGTCCATTGTTTCTTTTCTACGAATATCTGATTCCTTCATGGCTTCACTTAAAATTCTTTCCTTTTCTTCAAATACCCATTGAGCTTTCTTAAATTCATCTGGTAGATAATTTATAATCTGCTCAATCAAATCTACAGCCTCTTTTTTACTAATTAATACCTTACCTAATAAAGGTATCTTAGTAGAAGACTCAATAATATCCATTAAATATTCTAAGAGTTTTAAAACATCCACTTAAATATCCCCCTCTAAGCATTTTTGAATTTATTAATTAAATCTGGAATTATAGCATCTGGAACTAAACCTTTAACACAACCACCAAAAGCTGCTACCTGCTTAATCGCGGAGGAACTTAAGAAAAGATGCTCCGCGTTTGTCATCATAAAAATAGTCTCAATGGTAGGAGCTAATTTATTATTCATTAGAGCCATCTGAAACTCATTTTCAAAATCAGATAAAGCCCTTAAACCTCTTATAATAACTCTTGCATCATAATATTTTACGAAATTCACAGTTAGACCCAAGTAGCTGGAAACATTAACATTTTCAAAGGATGCAACTACCCTTTTTATAAGTTCTACTCTTTCATCTACAGAAAATAGAGTATTCTTATCTGGATTAACAAGTACAACCACCATTAACTCATCAAAAATGCAAGATGCTCTTTTAATTATATCTAAATGTCCATTTGTAATCGGGTCAAAGCTGCCTGGATAAACCGCTTTCATTATTCCCCCTCCTTGATTTTATAAAAACAGACAATTGTTTTACCATATTTACGCTTATCAATCAAATTAATATTATTAATTCCTTCATATACTTTTTCTTTTGAGTCAATCTTTGTTACTATAATTGAATCCTCGTTAAGCAGTTTATATTTATCAATAAGCTCTAAGGCAGTAGGAATCATACTTTTCATATAAGGGGGATCAATAAATATTAAATCAAACTTAATATTTTTATCACTTAATACTTTAATTCCATCATAACAGCTGTAATTAAAAGCTGTAGCGCTATCAGAGAAATCTAACACTTTAATATTTTCCTTTAAAATTGAATAAGACTTTGAATCTTTTTCAAATAGATAACAGTACTTTGCACCTCGGCTTATCGCTTCAAGTCCAAGGCTTCCAGTTCCAGCAAACATATCTAATGTTATAGCGCCTGGTACATAACCTGCAATGATATTAAACATGGCTTCTTTTACTCTATCTAAAGTAGGCCTAGTTGCGTAATCTTCTGGGGACAAAAGTTTCCTTCCTTTTGCAATTCCAGATATAATTCTCATAATCTTGTCTCCTTCAAATGTCTTTTTATATATATTAACACAGAATATATGAACTACAAAGATAATTTTATCAATAAATTATTAATTAAAACAAATATTCGCATTGTCTTTTTCAAGCAATTTCAATACCGATTCCCTAAAGATAATATCTTCCTCTTTATTACTACTTATATAGAATCTTGCTTCAAAATTAGCAACTTTAAATAGTTCAAAATCTTCAAAGGGGTCTGCTATCAGAAAGTCAGTTTCTCCATGTTGTTTAATTCCGAAAACATCACCACTACCTCTTAGCTTTAAATCCATTTCAGCTATAGTGAACCCATTATCATTTTCTTCAATTACATTAAGCCTTTTCTTTATAGTATCATTTGATAAATTTGATAGCATTATACAATAGGATTTATCATTTCCTCTTCCAACTCTTCCTCTAAGCTGGTGCAGCTGGGATAATCCAAATCTTTCCGCATTTTCTATTATCATTAAAGTTGCATTTGGTACATTTATACCAACTTCAATAACGGTGGTAGAAACTATTACTTTAAGATTTCCCTTAATAAAATCCTCCATAATCATATTCTTTTCCCGACTTGACATTTTGCTATGGAGCATACCTATATTAATTCCATCAAAGAATTTATTTAGCTTATTATATACCTCTTTAACTGAACTTATTTCCCCCTTTATGTCTTCGTCAATATAGGGACATACTATATAAACCTGATTATTTTTTCTTATTTGGCTTAAAGCAAATTCATAGGCTTTTTCTTCATGCCTAATATCTAAGAGGCGCGTTTCTATGGGTTTTCTACCTAGGGGCAACTCTGTTATAGTTGAAACATCCAAGTCTCCATATAAAAATAGGGCTAAGGTTCTTGGTATTGGAGTTGCAGTCATTATAAGCATTTCTACATTTTTACCTTTTTCAGATAAAACTTTTCTTTGAACCACACCAAATCTATGCTGTTCATCAGTAACTACCATACCTAAATTTTTAAATAATACATCCTCTTCAAGAATAGCATGGGTTCCAATAATTAAATCTATTTTACCTTCCTTCAATGCACTCTTTATATAAACTTTTTCTTTAGCACTTATACTTCCGCTTAATAGTCTAACTTCAATATTGTAGCCCTCAAATAACTTAATAAATTCAGTATAATGCTGCTGAGCTAGTATTTCAGTTGGAGCCATGAGAGCCGCTTGAAATCCATTCTTTATAACATTAAAAATAGCTATTGCTGAAACTACAGTTTTACCACTTCCAACATCACCTTGTAATAGCCTATTCATTGATAAATTGCTTTTTTCATCAGTTAATATTTCTCTTATCACTTTTGCTTGCGATTGAGTTAGCTCGAACGGCAAGCTCTCCTTTAAACTTTTCAATTCGGTGCTCATTTTAAAAGAGATTCCTTCTCTTTCTTTATTTATGAAACTTTTAATCATAAGTAATTTCATAGAAAATGTGAAAAGCTCTTGAAACTTAAGTCTTTTTCTTGCTTCTTGAAGAGCGAGTAAGGTATTTGGTTGGTGAATGGTTCTTATTGCCTCATGTAAACTCATTAGCTTATAGTTCTCAATCAAAGTATTTGATAGATTTTCAGAAATTTGTATCTTTTCAAAAATGTTATTTATGGTTTTTATAATAAGGTTTTTTGATATTCCACCAGCTAATCTATATTTGGGCTCAATTACTTCTGTTTTCTCCATAAAAGAATCCATAAATTTAATTATAGGATTATTTATATAATAAATTTTATTTACTAGTTCAAGTTTCCCCACTAGAATACAGTCCTTATTTATTTCAAGCTTATTTTTGATAAAGGGTTGATTAAACCATTTGCAGGTGAGATCAACTAACTCATCACTAAATCTAGCTTCGGAAATTATAATCCCATTCTTACTGTTAAAGTCTTTTTTAATACTTGTAACCTTAACCTTTATGATGATTAAATCATAACCTAATCCTTCTATAATGCTATTAATAATTTTTATGTTTTCATAATCTCTTGGAAAATATAAAAGTAGATCTGTTATTGTGTAAATTCCACATTTGTTAAATATATCTTTATTTTTAGGACCTACACCTTTAACTTTGTCGATGTCATTAAATATTTCCAAATTTATCACTCCACAAATGTTTGTATAGTAAAAAAAGCCTTATGGCTTTTTGTTAATAATATCAGATACAGTGTTTATCCCTTAAATGTTATTCTACTGAAATTATAAAATAGTATAAAGGTTGCTCTCCATTATAATATTGAATATCTATATCAGGATAATCAATCTGCAATTTTTTAACAGTTACTTCTAAATTTTCAAGCAAAGCATCCTGCCCATAAAAGATTGTTATTAGTTCAGTAGTTTCTGTAATCATATCTTTTATTAAATTCTGACAGTTTATATATATATCTTTATTTACCTCAACTATTTTACCTTCAATTAAGCCTAAGATGTCGCCTTCTTCAATTACTTTATCTTCAATCTCTGTTTCTCTTACAGCATAGGTTATAGCTGCAGATTTAACACTGCTTATAGCCTTTTCCATTAAATTTATGTTATCTTCCAAGGACGAATCCATATTAAAGGCAGTAACCGCAGATATACCTTGAGGAATAGTTTTTGTTTTTATAACCGTTATTTTTTTGTCAGATAGTTCTACAGCCTGGTTAGCCGCCATTATGATATTTTTATTATTAGGTAAGATAAATATATGCTCTGCATTTATCTTTTTAATACATTCTAAGATATCTTGAGTGCTAGGGTTCATTGTCTGCCCACCCTCAATAACATAATCAACCCCAAGATCTCTGAATATATTTGAGATTCCATCTCCCATAGCTACTGAAACAAAAGCATATTTTTTAATCTCTTCATCTTCTATCTTTGGTTCTATTATTTCTTTTTGTTCTCCCTTTAGTTCTAAAAGATTTCTATGCTGTTCCCTCATATTATCAATTTTTACCTTTGATAATTCTCCTTGGGCAACCGCATAAGAAAGAATCTTTCCTGGGTCATTTGTATGTATATGAACTTTTATGATATCGTCAACTCCAACAACTATCATTGAATCACCAAGGGGTTCTAGCTGCAATTTTAAGCTTTCAGTATCAGGATTATTTGTCCTTATAAAAAATTCAGTACAATATCCAAATACAATATCTACATCTAGATTAGCTGCAGGACTATAAATTATTTTCTCGGTTATATCACTACTTAGTTTTGGGATTAAATTATTTGTTAAAGCTTCATACATACCCTTTAGCATGATTAATAGACCCATTCCGCCTGCATCAACTACCTTAGCTTTCTTTAAAACTGGCAGCATTTCAGGAGTCTTATTGAGCATAATTTCGCTTTCATCGCAAATTTCCTTTAATAGTTCACATATACCTATCTTTTCACTTTTTAGTGCACTTTCCCCAGCCACTCTTACAATTGTAAGAATAGTTCCTTCTGTAGGCCTCATAACAGCCTTATAAGCTGCTTTTGTACCTTCTGCAAAGCTTAGGGCTAAAGCATTGTTATCAACCTCTATTGAGCCTTCAAAGCCTTTAGCAAGTCCTCTCAGTATCTGAGATAATATAACTCCGGAATTTCCACGTGCTCCCATAAGAGCACCTTTAGAAAGCTGCCTACCGATTTCATCTATGGACAAATTATCCATAGAACTAATGGAAGCTACGGCTGTTTTTAATGTCATAGACATATTAGTTCCAGTATCACCATCAGGAACAGGAAAAACGTTAAGGGCATTTACAAATTCCTTTTGTTCTTCTAACCTATTAGAAGCATTAATCATCATATTTTTAAAATTTTGCCCATTTATCTTCAAGTAGTCCATCTATGTACCCCCCTAGACTCTTATGCCTTGAACATTTACAGTAATACTTATAACCTTTAAGCCTGTGTAAACTTCAACATTATATTTTATTTTTTGAATTATATTAGTAGCAATTACGGAAATTTTTGTGCCATATTCTACTATAATATATAATTCTATGGTTAATTCATTGCTTTTAGAATGTATTTTTACCCCTCGGCTTAAATTTTCTCCTCTTAATAATTCCCATAAGCCGTCAGTAGCATTTTTTGATGCCATTCCAACCACACCATAACATTCCATTGTAGAAAGACCAACTATATTAGCTAAAACATATTCTGAATAACTAATATATCCTTTTTCATTTACTATATTACCTATCATAGTAACCCTCCTTAAAAAGACATCATAGGAATATTCTATATTAAATAATTGATTTATTCAAGTATAATAAATATTTTAGATAGACATATGTTTATTATATAATATACTTGCTAATATATTAATATATATGGTAAAATAAAAAAGGTTATTTTGAAGTTAATCTTCATTGCTATAAGGAGGTGTTTTTATGTCTAGAAAATGTGAAGTTTGTAATAAAGGTGTAATTTTTGGTGTTCAGTATAGTCATTCACATCGTCAATCAAAGAGAACTTGGGCTCCAAATATTAAAAAAGTTAAGGCCGTTGTAAATGGAACACCTAAAACATTACGAGTTTGTACAAGATGTCTTCGTTCAGGTAAAGTTTTAAGAGCGAGCTAATTAGTAAATTAGCTACAAGGAAATTAGGATAATTTATCTTAAATAAAATTAGAAGCAATATATATTGCTTCTAATTTTATTTAAAGTACCTTTTTAATATAGAAATATAAATATTTATCTTCAGTGCTTTTTAAAAAGTCTTACAAATACAGCTAAGAATCTAGGAAGCTTAATTGCAAAAATCTTCATATTAACCTCCAAAATATTAATGATTGTTCTCCATGATATACCAACCTAAAAATATAAGCATTCCACCCACAGTTATTATCCAACCCCAGATAGGGATAACAACTGTAATTATAACGCCTATGCCAACAGACGAGATTATCAATCCAGCATTTATCTTTTTGAATTTCTTTTTTTTAGACATTATTATTATCCCCAACGAATATTCTATTTCTATTATATGATAAGAACTTAAAATGTTACCACTAATCTGAACAAAACAATATAAGTAGTAGTCCTTTTTCAAAGTTTATTTTTACTTTCTTGTCTATAAAGGTATTGGATAAGGTTATTGTACTTCCTAGCTTTAAATTATATTTGTTAAGTATATATTCACATCCACTTAAAGTTAATCCTGTCACTTCTTCTCCATAAGGTATAAGAGAAAATAAGTCTCCTGGTTCTCCAAATATTTCAGTAGATTTATTGACTGCAATTATTTTGTTTTTATTATCAATTATAAAAGCCTTAAGCCCAGAATTTAAGCAAGATAATAAAAGACTAATGTTCCCTAAAGTGTGATCAAGTCTATTCCCAGTAGCACCAAGAAAAACAATTTCCTTCGCTCCTAATTCTTTAGCAGTTTCTAAGGCGAGCTCAGTATCAGTGAAATCCTTATTAACAGGATGTTTTATAAGAGCGCAGCCTTTTTTTTCATAATAGCTTAATATATCCTCCCTTATGGAATCAAAATCTCCAATTAAAATATCTGGAATAATTCCATATTTATATAAACAATTTGCCCCTCCATCTGCGCATATAAGTAAGGATGAATTAACTAATTCATCCTTGAGCATTGATTCTAAAGGGGGTTCTCCATTAGAAATTATTATAACCTTCATTTTTAAGTACCTCTTTAAGTTTATTTAAGTTTCCATTAATATTGCGATTCTTAAATATTGAAGATCCAGCAACAATTACATTTGCGCCACTTTGGACTATGCTTATAATGTTGGTTTCATCTATTCCACCATCTACCTCAATGAGCAAAGCCTTATTTTCTTTTTCTGCAATAAGTCTTGCCTCTTTAATCTTATCATGGGAATAATCAATAAGACTTTGGCCACCAAAGCCTGGATTTACAGTCATAATTAAAACCATATCTAAGCTTGATGCAAGATATTTTAAGGGAGTTAAGGGAGTACCTGGATTAAAAGCTAAAGAAGCCTTTATACCTTTACTTTTTATATACCTAATAGTTCTATCAACGTGTTTATCTGCTTCTACATGTATTGTTAGAATATCTGCTCCCGCAAAAATATAATCATCGATATACCTAGATGGCTCACTTATCATTAAATGTACATCTAAAGGAAGGTTTGTAATCTTCTTAATACTACTGATTATCGGAGCTCCAAAAGTTAGATTTGGAACAAAGCAGCCATCCATAACATCGATATGTAGCATATCAACGCCAGTTTCTTCTATAAGCTTAATATCTTCTCCTAGCGTTGCAAAATTAGCACTTAAAATTGACGGCGATAATAAAATCATTTTTTCTTTTTACCTCCATAAGTAGGTTTATTTAAACTTTCTACAGTTTTTACATAAAAATCGTATCTGTATTTGGATATTTTTTCTAGTTCCACTGCTTCTTTTACAGCACAACTAGGTTCTTTTAAATGCATACAGCTCTTAAATCTACAATTATCTTTGTAGACTTCAAACTCTGGGAATAAATTCTGAACCTCTTCTTTTATAAAAAAGTCTAATTCTAAGGAAGAAAAACCAGGAGTGTCTATAATGTAGCCCTTATCAACTTTAATAAGCTCACTATGCCTTGTGGTATGCTTACCTCTGTTATTTTTGCCGCTGATTTCTCCTGTAAACATTTTTTCTTCACCAGCTAAGGTATTAAGTAGAGTAGACTTACCAACTCCAGAGGGTCCACAAAAAACTGTGATGTTATCTGATAGTATTCCCTTTAAATCATCAATACCAATGCCTTCCTTACTGTTTATAAAATGAATATTGTAAGAAGTGCCAATAAAATAATCCTCGAAAGCTTTCTTGTCATCTTCATTTAACAAATCCATTTTATTTATGCATATATAAATTTTTAATCCGTTATATTCCGATAGGAGAAGAAATTTATTTATTAATTCATAATTTAAATCAGGATTTTTAATGGTAAAGATAACGAAGGCTTGAGTAACATTGGCAACACTAGGTCTTAATAATTCATTAGACCTAGTGTAGATTTTTTCCATTATTCCCTTGTCCTTATCCGTAGTTATTTCAACTTTATCACCAACAAGGGGTGAGATTTCATCAAATCTAAATCTTCCAATAGCCTTACATTCATATACTATATCGCCGCATTGAACATAATAAAAGCCGCCGATACCTTTAATAATTACTCCTTGCATTTCTCCTCCTAAGTTAAGTGCTAAGTCTAAGCACTAGGTATAGTTATTGTTATAGTTTTATCAGTGCCTAAAGCTGTTCCTGCTGCTGGACTTTGCTTGAAATTTTCTTTATCTATAGGTGTTTTAGAATCTAAATTAACTTGTGCTGCACCAAATACATATTTTACTAAGATTTCGTCAGGTAGAGATGCTCGCAGGCTACCTACTGTGGCATAATCGGTTATATTTGGCGTTAAATAAACATTATAAGATACCTCCACTGTTGAACCCTCAATTACTTTAAGGGTACCTGCAATAGGGTTTTGAGCTACTACTTTTCCTACTTTAGTAAGATCCGTTACCATGATTGGTCTCAAATTACCAATCTTTAATTTATTATTTATTAATATCTGATTTACTTCACCAATATTCATGTCAGTTAAATCGGGAACTTTAGCATATTTAACTTCGGGTCCTTTACTTACAACCAAATTTATTACAGTATCCTTAGTTGCAACTGTATCTGGGTCTGGTGATTGACGCATAACCACGCCGCTAGGTACATCCTCACTAAACTCTGGAGTTACAGTACCTAAGGTTAAGCCTGCATTTGTAATCATTGTTTTTGCTTGTTCAATATCAATGTTAAGATAGCTAAAAACCGTAGTTTCCCTGCCACCAGAGCTAATTACAACTCGGACCTCAGAATCTTTTAAAGTTTTCACATCTTTTTTAGGGCTTTGACTTATTATAGTCCCAACTAGTGCATCGCTTTTTTCCTCACCAGCGACTAGCAATTTAAGATTCTTGCCAGTAACTATTGTAGTTGCCTCGGCCTCAGTCTTTCCTACTATATCAGGTACTAATATTTCCTTGGAGGTCCCAACAGAGCTACAGGCTTTCGCACCTAAGATCCCAATCAAAACAAGAAAAATAAACCCTATCACTGAAAGACTTATAAGCTTAACTTTTTTTGGCATAGTTTTTTTAACTACTTTAGGGCTTATTTCATCAAGCTTTTTTAATTGGGCCGCTGTAATTGGATCCATTATTGTTGTATGCTCGCTGGTTAAAGAGTTAAGCAAAATTATTGTTTCTGGATTATCTTTTATCATTTCTAAATCAAGTCTTAGGTCCTTTACTGATTGATATCTTTTAAAAGTTTCCTTTTCAGTAGCTTTCATAATTAGATTATTTAAACTAAGTGGCATATATTTATTTAATTCAATAGGTGGGGTTATCGGATCTTGAATATGTTTAAGAGCAACGGTAACAGTTGTTTCTGCATCAAAAGGAACTTTACCAGTAATCATTTCAAATAAAACTATACCAAAGGAATATATATCAGTTCTGTAGTCAACAATAGCTCCTTTAGCTTGCTCTGGAGATATATAATGAGCAGATCCCATTACCTTATTGGTATTAGTAAGGGTGGACGAATTGGCTGCCTTTGCTATACCAAAATCAGTTACTTTTATTATTCCCTCCTCAGTGAGTAAGATATTATGAGGTTTAATGTCCCTATGTACTATATTATTTTTATGAGCACATTCAAGAGCTTTGCAGATCTGGATAGCTATATTTATAACTCTTGTATATTCTAAACGACCACTTTCAATTATTACTTGTTTTAAGGTTTTACCCTGTATATACTCCATTACGATATAATTTATACTATCTTGAGAGCCTACATCGTAAATATTTACAATATTGTTTTGTGAAAGACTAGCAACAGCTAAGGCTTCACTTTTAAATCTATCAACAAAATCCTTATCTTTAGAAAATTCGTCCTTTAATATTTTCACAGACACAAATCTATTTAAAAGGTTACATCTGGCTTTATATACAATAGCCATTCCACCTTCGCCTATCTTTTCCAATAATTCATATCTATTTCCTAGTATAGTTCCTATCATTGTTTCCCATCTCCTTCAAAAACTATAACAGATATATTGTCTCTGCCACCCTTTATTTTACTTTCCTCTATTAGTTTTAAGCTTCCGCTTTGGTTATCAGACTTACTTATAATTTCATAAATTTCACTATCTGTTAATTCATTGGTCAACCCATCTGTACATAACAAAACTTTTGAAATCTCCTTTAAGTCAAGAGAAAAAGTATCTATAATAATTGTTTCATTGGTACCTAAAGCACGAGTTATAATATTTTTATTAGGATGATTTTGTGCTTCATCTTCTGTTATAGTACCATTGTCTACAAGTTCTTGTACCAAGGAGTGATCCTTAGTGATTTTAACTAAGGCTTCATCTTTAATTGCAAAACAGGAACTATCACCTACATTTGCGACTAATAGATTTTTATCAAATATTAAGCAAGCAGTAATGGTAGTGCCCATGCTTTTATACTCAATATTGGTATTTGAGAGTTTATAGATTTTTTCATTTGAATATTTAATAGCCTTAACAAGTAATTCTTTAGGTTCGTATATATTATAATTGGTTTTCACATACTCCATTGTATACTCTACAGCAAGTTTACTAGCCACTTCACCAGCATTATATCCTCCCATGCCATCTGCAATTATGTATAAATTGATTGGACCTTCTATAAACCCTATATAATCCTCATTAATTTCCCTTACATTTCCTTTATCCGAGAAACTACCTACCATTTTTACACCCAACTCCCATCTTTATGTGCTTTTAAATAACTATTTCTTAACTGGCCACAAGCCGCGTTTATGTCTGTTCCTAATTCTCTCCTTATTGTAACTTCAAAGCCTCGTTTTGTAAGCATTAGAGAAAAATTAGAAATACTTTCTTTTTTAGACTTATCATATAGATTTTCGCTTATTTGATTTATAGGTATTAAATTTATATGGCAATTAAGGCCCTCTAATAGGTTTGCTAAATTTTCCGCGTTTTCCCTCTTGTCATTTACATCTCTTATAAGACCATATTCAAAGGTGATTCGCCTTTTAGTTCGTCCTAAATAATATTTACAGGCCATTATTAAATCATCAATATTATACTTTGAAGCAATAGGCATAATACTGGCTCTGGTTAAATCATCCGTGGCATGAAGGGATATAGCTAAGGTTATCTGAAGGTTAAAATCAGCTAATTTATAAATGTTAGGGACTATGCCACAGGTGGATAACGTTATATGCCTTTGACCAATATTTAAGCCATAGTTAGCTGAAATAGTTTTAATAAAGCTAACTACATTATCAAAATTATCTAAGGGTTCACCACTTCCCATAAGGACTACATGAGTTATTTTAGCATTAATGATTTTTTGACTTACAAGTATTTGTGATAAAATTTCCCCTGAGGTTAAATTCCTTACCATACCATTCTTTGTAGATGCACAAAATTTACAACCCATCCTGCATCCAAACTGGGTAGATACACATATAGAATATCCATAGGAATATTTCATAATAACATCTTCTATAATATTTCCATCAGAGTACCTGATTAGATTTTTTATAGTGTCTGATTCTTTAGAGAAAAAACTTTCTAATACTTCTGGTATATCCACCGTAAAACTTTCTTTTAACTTATCTCTTAACCCAAGTGGCAAGGTATCCATTTCATCAATATTATAAACTTCTCTATAAATAAGATCAAAAACCTGATTAGCTCTAAAGGCAGGCTGACCTGCATCCTTCATCCAAACTCTAAGCTCTTCCACGTTAAAATCTAATATGTTTCTCATACGTATCACCTACTTTTTTCTCAGAAGTTTAGCCATGAAAAATCCATCCATATTATTATTTGGTAATATAGTTATACTACCCTTATCATTATACAATATATTTTCAGTATTTCCAAAGTTTATTGATAATATCTGGAAATTGCTATTATTTTCGGTAAACCAATCTATATTATCTTCATTTTCACATTTGTTTATTGTGCAGGTAGAATAAAGTAAAATCCCATTAACCTTTACGTAATAAGCAGCATTAACTAATATATCCCTTTGTATTTGAATAATTTCCTTCAGCTGTGATTTGCTTTTATTCCATTTAATTTCTGGTTTCTTCCCAATTATGCCTAGGCCTGAGCATGGAACATCAAGTAAAACTCTGTCCCATTTCTCTATAAAGTCCTCTTGCTTTATCCTTGCATCTAATTCCCTTGTTTCTATGTTTGAAATTCCAAGCCTATCTTGATTTCGTTTTACAAGCTTTAGCTTGTTTTTATTTAAATCACAGGCTAATATACGACCTGTATTATCCATGAGCTCTGCTAAATGAGTAGCTTTTCCACCTGGGGCACTACATAAATCTAGAACTTGCATACCGGGTCTAACGTCCATTGCCTCCGAAACCAGCATAGCACTTTCATCTTGCACAGTAATATATCCGTTTTTATAAAGTGGATTTTCTTCTATACTTCCACCATTTAATATACCAATAGCTGATTTCGTAATTATTCCATCTCTTATATTAAAGCCTTGCTCTAGTAATTCTTTTTTTATGTTTTCCACATTATCCTTCAATAAGTTTACTCTTACCATTAGATCTGGAATTTTATTAAGTCCGATAAGTATTTCTTCTACTTTATCTGTATATTGTTCATATAAGAGTTCTATCATCCACTCTTCAAAGGAATTTATTATTGATAATCTTTTAATTAAATCGTAATTTTCTAATTTTTCTAAATAAAAATCAGGCTTTCTAAGGTAGTTTCTTAAAATTGCATTTACAAAGTTTCCCTGCATCTTTTTTTTACAGGTTTTTGTTAAATTCACTGCTTCATTTACTACAGCATAATCAGGAACCTTATCTAGATATTTTAATTGAAAGATAGAAACTCTAAGAATATTCAATATATTAAAATCAATTGAAACTAAGCCTTTTTTTACAAAGCCTCCTATTATATAATCTATAGTTAGTTTATATTTAATAGTACCGTAAACTAACGCGGTTAATAGTGCTTTATCTTTGTCCATAAGATCAGAATTCTTAAGTTCATAATTTATTAATATATTTGAATATGCATTATCTTTTAAGACTTTTCCAACTATTTCAACAGCCATTTTTCTACAATTATCCATAATTACCTTCTTAAATTAATATTTTATTTAGTTCAATATTATGCCCTTTAATATATTCTTCTATAGTTAAAGGCTTACCACTTGGAAATTGTAATACTTTAATGTTAAGGGTGGAGTCTGAGGTGCAAATCTTTAGTCCATCCTTATCAACCTGAATTATCTCCCCAGTTGCACCACTTTTTACGTCTATTATATCAGCACAAAAAATCTTTACCCTTTCTTCTTTATAAATAAAATAAGCTCCTGGGTAAGGATTAAGTCCCCTTATCAAATTATAAATATCTAAGCCTGTATTATTCCAATTAATTTTACCAGTTTCCTTTGTAAGCATAGTGGCATAAAAAGATTTTTCATCTTGCTGTTTAACTCTTAAAATACTACTGAAAGCTTGAATAGTTTTTAACATGATCTCTGGTCCATCCATCATTAAAATATCATGCAAGGCTTTATAGGTCATATCTTTTGTTATTTCAAAGCTGCTTTGTAATAATATATCACCTGTATCAAGGCCCACGTCCATAAGCATAGTTGTATTACCACTTATAGTTTCCCCATTGATTATTGACCAATTTATAGGAGCAGCTCCCCTATATTTAGGAAGGAGAGAGGCATGCAAATTGATACAACCATATTTAGGTATATCTAGTACAGTTTTGGGAAGTATTTGCCCAAAGGCCACTACAACTATAAAATCAGGCTCAAGTTTTCTGATTTCCTCTATCATTTTATCGTCATTCTTAATTTTCTCGGGTTGAAATACTGGAATGTTATATTTCAAAGCTAACTCTTTTACTTTAGATATAGAAAGCTTTTTACCTCTTCCCTTTGGCCGATCGGGCTGTGTAAAAACAGATAGAACTTGGTGCTCTATTATTAAGGCCTCCAAAGTGGGACATGCAAACTCTGGAGTACCCATAAATACTATCTTCATATTTCTTCCTCAGCTATCACTTTATCAATAAATAAAATTCCATCTAGATGATCTATTTCGTGACATAATACTCTTGATAAAAGGTCTTCTCCTTTTATCGTTATAGCTTCACCAAACTCATTTAAACCCTTCACAGTAACATTCATAGGTCTTTCAACATTTCCTTGTTCCTCTGGTACACTTAAGCAGCCTTCTGAATCAATAAAAGAACCACTATGTTCTGTTATTTCGGGATTGATTATGATAATTGGACCTTCTCCAATATCTACAACTATGATTCTCTTTAATATACCGACTTGAGGAGCTGCAAGCCCAACACCATCAGCATTATGCATAGTTTGTAGCATGTCCTTTATTAAAATTCTAGTCTTATCATTTATTATTTCTACCTTTTTGCATTTTTTCCTGAGAATTGGATCACCATATTTTCGTATATTTCTTAATGCCATGATTCTACCTCCTGGATTAATTACATTAAATTATATTTATAGGATTTCTATCAATGCTTATCCTAATATTATTAAACTCTTTCTTTATTATAGCATAAATAGCTTTCTTGATATTAGCTGATAATTCATATTGTATTATACCTCGAATAAAAATTTTATATCTATACATTTCTTTAATTTTATACATTTCGCATGGAGTAGGACCAAATAGTTGAATTTCCGTATTAATTAGTAAATCCTTAATTTTTATTGCTGCTAAATTAGCTGCTCGAGTAATTTCCTTTTCATTCACGCCGATAAACTGTATATATAAAACATCAGTAAAAGGTGGGTAATCTAGAGCCTTTCTAATCTCAATTTCCTTGGAATAAAAGTCTTCAAACTTATTTATATCGGTAATACTATAATGCTCTGGATTATAGGTCTGAATAATGACCTTCCCTTCTTTAAGGCCTCGTCCTGATCTACCTGTTACCTGAGTTAGAAGCTGAAAATTCCTTTCCGAAGCTCTAAAATCTGGTAAGTTCAAGGTGAGATCGGCGGCTATTACTCCAACCAAGGTTACATTGGGGAAATCTAATCCTTTAGCTATCATTTGTGTCCCAATTAAAATATCAGCTTCATGATTTTTAAATTCATTATAGATTTTCTCATGTGAATTTTTTTCTCTGGTGGTATCTAAATCCATTCTAATCACTTTTGCTAAAGGAAAGATCATCTTAATTTCATGTTCAAGTTTTTCTGTTCCTATTCCAAAATACTTCACATATTTACTGCCACATTTAGGACAGGTATCTTGTATCTTAAATTTATTACCACAATAGTGACATGCTAAATTGTTTTCTTCTTTGTGGTAAGTCAATGATACATCGCAAGCATCACACTTAAAAACATAACCGCATTTTCTACAGGAAACAAAGGTGGAATGTCCTCTTCTGTTTAAAAATAAAATAACTTGTTCTTTATTTTCTAGTGCTTTAAGAATAGAACATTTAAGGTTGTCACTTATAACGGATCTATTATTATTAGCTAATTCTTCCCTCATATCAACAACTTCAATAGTAGGCATTTTTATGTTATTAACTCTATTTCTTATATTTATTAATTCAATTTCTCCAGATAAGGCCTTGTAATATGTATCCACTGAAGGGGTTGCTGTTCCAAGTACCAGTTTTGCACCAGTTAATTCACATCTTATTTCTGCAATTTCCTTGGCATTGTATTTAGGATCATTTTCTGATTTATAGCTGGTTTCATGTTCTTCGTCAATTATTATAGCTCCAAGATTTTCAAAAGGCAAAAAAACTGCTGACCTAGCTCCAATTGCTATTTTAACTCTTTTTTCCTTAATCCTCAGCCATTCGTCGAATCTTTCCCCTTCGCTTAATCTACTATGGAAAACAGCTATGTCATTTCCAAATCTACCTTTAAATCTTTCAACCATTTGGGGTGTAAGGGATATTTCAGGTACTAAAATTATTATTTCCTTGTTTATATTGATATAATAATTTAATATTTTCATATATACTTCTGTCTTGCCACTTCCAGTAACACCGTAGATTAGAAATTTAGTTTTATTAGAATTCATGATTTTATCATATGCGATTTGTTGTTCTTCATTTAATTTGAAGGAGGAGAAGTTAGGATAAATCCTTTTATCGAACCTGTCTTCCATAACCTTAGTCAATTCAAGAAAATCATGTTTTATTAAGGTCTCAATAGAAGACCTTGAAATATTATTGTTATTAACTAATTCAGCTTTAGTATATGCTCCATTACAATTTTTAATTAGATTCATAATTGTCTCATATTTTTCATTTATAAATTTTCCGCTTAACGGATTTTTTACAATTAAGCATTCGTTTATTTTCCTTTTTACACCTCTAGTTATACCAGTGGGGATTATTGCCTTAATCCCATCTATATATGAACATAAATATCTCCTACGCATTTCCTTAACTAATATAATATCCTTTTTAGTAAGGAGAGGTAGCTCATCACAAATACTCAATATTGCTTTATAATTAATTTTTTCATCAACCACATCAGTAAAATCAAAAATGAAGCCTTGAATTTTTTTGTTTCCGAGTCCAAAGGGGATATAAACTCTATGACCTAATAATATAGCTTCTGAAAGTTCAGTGGGAATACTATAAGTAAAAGGTTTATCCAAAACTGATGTTTCACTATTAATTATGACCTTCGCATATTTATACATCCTTACCTCCTTACAAGCTTTATTAACAACAAAAGCGCATAAGCGCTTTTGTTGTTACAAGACTAGTTATTTATAACCTAGTGGCTATTATATCAAATAGTTTCTCAGAAACATCCTTCTTTGACATCTTATCAAGTTTTGTTATTACCTCATCCTTGTCGATAATTGTTACTTTATTATCTTCAGAATCAAAGCCACTATCTGAAAAAGTGATATTATTAGCAACTATATAATCTAAGTTTTTTGACTTTAATTTTATTTTGGCGTTTTGAAGCAAATTTTCACTCTCAGCGGCAAAGCCTATGAGTATTTGCTTTCCTTTTTTTTCACCGAGTAGCTTTAATATATCAGTATCTAAAACAAAATCTAAGCTTACAGGTTCTTTCGATTTTTTTATTTTTTGGGTGTTATATTCTTTAATTCTAAAATCTGCTACAGCAGCAGCTTTTATAACTATGTCCATTTTATCATATATATCTAATATAGCTTTTAACATTTCATCATTTGTTTTAATATGAACTACTTCAATATCAAAGGGATCTTCCAGACTAGTAGGTCCTGAGATTAATGTTACCTTTGCACCTCTATCTCTTGCTTCCTTAGCTATTGCATAGCCCATTTTACCGCTAGATCTGTTTGTTATGTATCTTACTGGATCTATTGAAGCAATGGTGGGACCTGCGGTTACAAGTACTTTTTTGCCACATAAATCTTTTTTATCACACATACTACTTAAAGCATATTGAAAAATAGTATCAATACTCGCCAGTTTACCTATTCCAACATCGCCACAAGCTAGTCTACCTTCTTCAGGCGCAACAAACATATATCCCAGTGCTTTAAGCTTTTCTATATTTTCTTGAACAATGGGATTAGTATACATATTTGTATTCATAGCTGGTGCTATAACTACTTTAGCCCTTGTAGCCATAATGGTAGTAGTCAATAAATCATCAGCGATACCATTTGCAAGTTTTCCAATAAAATTAGCGGTGGCAGGCACAACGATAAACAAATCTGCCTTTTTCGCCAGTGATATATGTCTTATCTCATAGGATACTGGTTCTTCAAACATTTCTACAGCTACTAAATTCTGAGAAATGCTTTGAAAGGTTATAGGATTTACAAATTCACAAGCAGCTTTTGTCATTATAACATTTACTTCAAAGTCCTCTTTTTTAAATTTACTTATTAAATCAAGAGCCTTATATACTGCTATTCCTCCTGTAACCCCTATAACTATGTTTTTACCCATTGGCATTATTTTGTTCCTTCAGTCACTGTTTCATAGGTTAATAGTCCACTGTTTATCTCATTGCAAGCAATAGTTACTGGCTTTACAACCGTTGTAGGTACTATTGGCTTTTCACCATTAATTAGTTGTCTTGCTCTTTTAGACGCAATAGTAACTAAGGTATATTTATTTTCCACCTTTTCTAATAATTCTACTATGGATGGATTAATCATTGAACTTTTCATATAAGTTCCTCCTTCATTTCTAAAAATTTTGATTCTCTTCTATCAACTCTACACTTTTCAGCAACCATTATACTTTTCACTTTTTCTGTTGCTAGTTCTACTGTATCATTTATCACTGCATAATTGTATTTAGAGATATAATTAATTTCTTTATATGCAGAATGAAATCTAGTTATTAAAGATTCTGGTGTTTCACTACCTCTTTTTATTATTCTGTTTTTCAATTCTTCCATTGAAGGTGGTAAAATAAATATAAAAATTCCCTCTGGATATGTATCTTTAACTTTTAAAGCACCTTGAATATCTATTTCTAAAATAACATCTATACCTTCTTCTAACTTTTCCAACACCTTAGATTTAGGTGTTCCATAATAATTACCATAAACTAAAGCATATTCCAGAAAATCTCCAGAGCTTATTTGGTTTTGAAAGCAACATTTAGTTAGAAAATAATAACTGTTTCCTTCTGTTTCTCCATCCCTAGGAACTCTAGTGGTAGCAGAAACAGAAACCCAAAAATTACCTTTCTTCATAAGTTCTTTACATATTGTACCTTTTCCAGCACCAGATGGTCCTGAAATTACAATTAAGAGTCCTTTTTCCTTCATTATTCATCGACCTCATCTAAAGATTCTTCCTCTTTAGATGATAATCTGTGGGCTACAGTTTCTGGTTGAACCGCGGACAATATTACATGATCACTATCCGTAATTATAACTGCTCTAGTTCTTCTACCATAGGTTGCATCTATAAGCATTCCTCTATCCCTAGCTTCTTGAATTATTCTTTTTATAGGTGCCGATTCAGGACTAACTATTGCCACTAACCTATTAGCTGATACAATATTCCCAAAACCTATATTAATCAATTTTATTACCATTGTTTACCTCCAATTTATTCTATATTTTGTACCTGTTCTCTAATCTTTTCGATCTCATTTTTAATAACTAAAACTAAATTAACCAAAGTTAAATCACCCGCTTTAGATCCTATAGTATTAGCTTCTCTGTTCATCTCCTGGACAATAAAATCTAATTTTCGTCCAACACTGTCCTCTTGTTTTAAAGTATCCCGGAGCTGTATTATATGACTATTAAGTCTTACTATTTCTTCATCTATGCTAGATTTATCTGCATAGAGAGAAATCTCTAAAGAAATCCGGTTTTCATCAATAGGTACGCCTATTGATAATTCACTTATTCTTTCCCTAAGCTTATTACTATAATCCTTTGTTACTAAAGGTGCTCTTTCTTTTATTCCGTCTAATGAATTGATAATAATAGCACATTTTTCTAATATTGTTTCAAATAATTTAGTGCCCTCATTTTGTCTCATCATAATAAGATTATCAACTGCCTTCTTTAACGCCATTGATATAAGACTCCAAATTTCTTCTAAATCTTCTTCATTATGATTAGTATAGATAGCATCTGGCATTCTTGCCAAAATTGCTACAGAAATATCATCTATAACGTTATATCTTTCTTTTATACCTTGTAAGCACTTAAAATATGAATCAACTAGTTGTGTATTTAAATATGCTTGTGCACCTTCTTGCTTAAATATATTTTGTGTAATAAAAACATCTACCTTTCCACGAGTTAAATATTGTTGTAGATACTTTCTAACACGATCTTCTAAGGAAATTATATTTCTTGGTAACTTTAAATTCAGGTCCAAATAACGATGATTTACACTTTTTATTTCGATTACATATCCTCTTTCATCATTATCTATACTCCCTCGTCCAAATCCAGTCATACTTTTAATCAACTATACCAGCCTCCAAGACTTTCATATTAGACTATTCTCATCAATTATAATTAATGAGAATTATGTATAATTAATTATACATAAAATGTAACTAGAAATACAAGGAAAATAAAATAATAGCAAAAAAGACAAGCTTATTGCCTGTTATTTTAAGAATAACAAAAGACTACTCCCATATGCAGCAGTCCCGCTTAGTAAGTATAGCATATAATGCCTAAAAAGCAATAAAAAATCTTTGAACTAAATTAATTAAAATTAATTTAAATCCAAAGATTTTGAAATTATAAAATTATACAGATTAATCCGCCATTTCCTTCATTTATAATTTTTTGCAAAGTTCTTTGCAATTTAACCTGTACATCCTCCGGCATTCTATATAATTTATTTTGGAGGCCTTCTTTAACTAACACCTCTAAGGATTTACCAAACATATCACTTTGCCAGATCTTTGAAGGGTCACTTTCAAATTGCTCTAGCAGAGATTTTACAAGCTCTTCACTTTGTTTTTCTGTACCCATAATTGGTGAAACTTCTGTTTCAATATCGGCTTTTATAAAATGCAAGGATGGTGCACTCGCCTTAAGCTTAACCCCATATCTATTACCTTGTTTTATTATTTCCGGTTCTTCTAAGATCATCTCAGATAATTCTGGGGCAACAAGTCCATAACCTGTTTCTCTTACCTCCCTTAATGCATTGGACACCTTATCATAGTCTTTTTTAGCAATTGATAGGTTTTCCATAGTATTAAGAAGAGTATTTTCTCCATCAATCTCATAGCCACATACCTCACTGAGAACTCTATAAAATAGTTCTGGCTTTGGCCCTAAATCAATTTGTGCAGTACCTTCCCCCATATTCAATTCTTTAAGATCAGAATATCCTAAAAAGTCAACATCCCCTTGGAAATCTAATGCCTTTTTTATGTCTCTTACTTTGAAAATATTTACGCATAAATCTTTTACGATGTTTATGAAGTTAATCTTAAGCCAATGCTTACCATCCAACTTTTCTATCCATGTTGGCATATTAATATTTATTTCTTTGATAGGGAATTCCTTAAGTACCCTAGAAAAAACATTACTGATATCAGCTTCCTTCATATTTATAACATCCATTGCTTGTACTGGCACATCATATTTATCTTCCAATTCTTTTCTTAAAGCTACTGTCTTAGGATCATAAATATTAGTTGAATTAAGTACCATGATAAAGGGCTTATTTATAGATTTTAACTCATTGACTACCCTTTCTTCAGCTTCTATATATTCTTCTCTACTTATGTCAGTTATTGATCCATCAGTTGTAACTAAAAGGCCAATTGTTGAATGTTCATTAATTACTTTTTTTGTCCCTAATTCTGCAGCTTCTTCAAACGGAATTTCGTGATCGTACCATGGAGTTGTAACCATCTTAGGTGTATCCCCTTCATTGTAGCCGATGGCACCTTTTACAATGTAACCTACACAATCTACCATTCTTACCTTGAATTTCGTGCCTTCACCAAGCTTAATTTCTACAGCTTCATTTGGTACAAATTTAGGTTCCATTGTGTGAATTGATTTCCCTGAACCACTTTGAGGGAGTTCATCTTTAGCTCTTTGTTTTTTGTAGGCATTTTCTATATTTGGTATAACCATTAAATCCATGAACCTCTTAATGAAAGTTGATTTTCCGGTTCTAACTGGTCCTACTACACCTACATATATATCCCCTTGTGTTCTTTCAGCTATATCATTATATATGTCATATTCTTCCAAGACATATCCTCCCGATTATCATATTATAATATAGTATATTGGAGAATATTTATAATTATTACTGTAATTAATTTTCGTTCTTCTTATCTTTTAACATTAACTCATCTACAGCTTCAGTTGCTTTCAAATTTTCAAATAATATCTTATATAAGGTATCAGTAATTGGCATATAAACAGACATTTGTTCCTTTAGATGATAAAACGCTTTGCAGGCACTTATTCCTTCAACTATCATTCCTACTTTACTTATTGCCTCGTCGGTTTTTGCTCCTTGGCCTATGAGCATCCCTGCCCTTCTATTTCTACTATGGATACTTGTGCAGGTAACAATTAGATCTCCCATTCCAGTTAATCCTGCAAAGGTTTCCTTTAAGCCTCCAAGTTTTATACCAATCCTTGTAATTTCGTTCATTCCTCTTGTAAGAAGAGCAGCTTTAGAATTATCACCATAGCCTATTCCATCTGAAATACCAGCTGCTAATGCTATAATATTTTTTACAGCTCCTCCAATTTCTATACCAATAATATCCGGATTAGTGTACACTCTAAATTTACTAGTCATAAATAAATCTTGAACAAGCTTTGCCTTATTCATATCTAGAGAACTAACTACCACAGCAGTTGGAATATCGATGGCTACTTCTTCAGCATGGCTAGGTCCGGATAAAATTACTGGGTTAATACCTGGCAGCTCTTCCTCAATTACAACAGAAAGTCTTTTAAAACTATTTTCTTCTATGCCTTTTGCTATACTAATTAAAATGATATCTTTATTTACATAGCCTTTAAGAGATTTAGCAACATACCTTACCACCTGAGATGGAACAGCTAAAACAATATATTTGCAATCCTTAATTGTTTCTTCTTGAGAAAATTTTCCTATAACTTGAGATGGTATATTAATCGTTGGAAGATATCTACTATTAACTCTATTATTATTTATATCTTTAATAACCTCTAAATTCTTATCATATATATTTATATCATAACCCTTTTTAGCAAGTAATATAGAAATGGCAGTTCCAAAACTACCTCCGCCTATAATCCCAATCTTATCCATTCTATTCCTTCCTTTCTCTATATATTATTCTTACTCCAGTACCTGAGAAATCAAAGCTCTCTCTTAACTGATTTTCCAAATATCTCCCGTAAGAGAAATGAAGAGCTGATTCATCATTTACAAAGAATATGAAGGTTGGTGGTTTTATATCAACTTGAGTTGCATAATAAAGCCTTAATCTTTTAATACCAACTGTTGGAGGTTCCTTTATCAAAACAGCTTTACTGATTACATCATTCAAGATACCAGTAGATATTCTTTTTGAGTAATTTACAAAGCATTCCTTAGCCATTTCCAGTACCTTGTTGACTCTTTGACCTGTTAAAGCAGAAATAAATAAATATGGAGCATAAGGAATGAAGGACAAACCATTTTGAAGATTTTTCTTGTATAAAATCATTGTATTAGTTTCTTTTTCTATTAGATCCCATTTGTTTACTATGATCATGATAGCCTTTTTTTGTTCATGGGCAAAGCCTATTATTTTTTCATCTTGATCTGAAATACCGTCGATTGCATCGATCATAAGTACACATATATCTGCTCTTTCTATTGCTGCGAGTGTACGGATTACACTATAATGTTCTATTTCTTCCTTAATTCTACTTTTTCTTCTAAGGCCTGCAGTATCAATTAAAATAAAGGTATCCTCTCCAATTTTGATTTCACTATCGATAGAGTCTCTTGTTGTACCTGGTATATTGGTTACTATTGTTCTTTCTTCCCCAAGCAAATCATTAATTAACGAAGACTTTCCAACATTAGGCTTCCCTATAAAAGCAATTTTTATTTTATCTTCATCCTCTTTATGTTCATCATAAAATTCTTGGAAATTCTCAACAACTTTATCTAATAATTCACCAAGTCCAAGTGCTTGAGTTGAAGAGATAGTTATTGGATCTCCTATACCAAGATTATAGAATTCAAAAGAACCCTCTTCATACTTTTTTGAATCTATTTTATTAACAGCTAAAACGATAGGCTTTTTAGATTTTCTTAGCATATCAGCTACTTCCTCATCAGCTGGTGTTAAGCCTTCTTTCCCATCAACTAAAAATATAATTACGTTAGCAGTTTCAATGGCTATTTTAGCTTGTCTTCGCATTTGTGAAAATATTATATCCTCACTTTCAGGCTCTATTCCGCCCGTATCGATAATGGTAAAGTTATAATTTAACCATTCTGCTTCTGCATAGATTCTATCTCTAGTTACTCCTGGAGTATCCTCCACAATGGCTATTCTCTTTCCAGCCAATTTATTAAATAAAGTTGATTTGCCAACATTTGGTCTTCCCACAATAGCTACTATTGGTTTTGACATCAATGTACCTCCTTACAATTTTTGTTTATTAGATCAATGAGATCTTTCCCAGTATAGTTACATATTAGTATATCTTTGCCTAAAATCTTACTTACCTCATCTATGGACATGTCATCCAAAAAAATTCTTTCACCATATTTAAGCATATTCTCTGGAATAATAATATGCTGGTAAGGTATATCCTTGCCCAATGCTTTTAATATATCACTTCCTGTAATTAATCCAGCAACAGTAATTGATTCTCCAAAAAAATAATTATTAACTAATAATACCTTTATATTAATTTCTTTGTTTTTAGTAGAAATAGCTTTTGAAACATTAATTAGTTCTTCATAAGCAGATTTTCCTGTTACAAAAAGGAAGCTTCCACTAGAATTTAAATTCAATTTATTGATGGAGCTCTTAACATTTTGTCTGAGCATCCTGATCATGCCAATTCCATCCTCTAGTTGCTCAAAATCCTTATAAAAGGATGCCTTTGGTACATCTTCTTTAGCTAATACATAAAATTCATCAGAAAGCCTTACAAAGGGCTCCTTAGATTCTAGTATGTATTTGTTTTGTAAGATTCTAACTTGAAGCAGCTCCTCTTTTGCCGTTTCCATGTCATAGCCCGTTAAATTAAATAAATTAGTTCTAAAGCTCGTCAATCCTACGGGAACTACAGCAACATTTTTGATTGATGGGTAAAATTTATATAAATCTTCTATTGTATTAATTAGTGCAACCCCATTATTAATTTCAGGACAAGACACTATTTGACAATTTATTTTTATGCCACCTTCCGTCAACTTCTTAATCGTATTTAGTATATCCCCAGCCTTAGGGTTGCCTAGCATTTTAATCCT
Source organism: Clostridiaceae bacterium (assembly GCA_036507955.1). GTDB lineage: Bacteria > Bacillota > Clostridia > Clostridiales > Clostridiaceae > DATCIH01. The sequence goes on from DATCIH010000046.1 coordinate 30,524, forward strand.
TAAATCAGGATTTGTAGTATGTATGGAAACATTTATTGGGCTTATTTTATATTTTATTATTCTATCTATATCTTCTTTTTTCATATTGGTCAAGGTAACAAAATTACCCTGTAGAAAAGATAGCCTAGAATCATCATCTTTAAAATATAATGTCTCTCGAAGTCCCTTAGGAAGCTGATCCACAAAACAAAAAATACATCTATTGTTGCAGCTCCTAGCCTTATCCATTAAGCTGTTCTTAAATATTATACCAATATCTTCATTATAATCCTTCTCAATTTCCAGTGACCAGATTTCTCCATTAGGCTTTTCAATTTCTAAGGTTAAGCATTCATCATATATTAAATATTTATAATCTATAATATCAGATATGATACTTCCATTAATACTAATAAGCTTATCTCCAACGTTAAGTTCCATTTCTTCTGCTATACTACCGAGAGCTATTTCAATTATCTCATTTATCATATTTTCCTCCATATCAATAACTCACTATAAGAATATTATAGTATTTAATATTTATAGTCAATGATATTATAAGGGGACTCATCAGTATCTGCAAGTAAATGTTCAAAAAAGGGACACACATGGCAGGTTAAGGAGCATGACTAATATGAGGAATAAGGAATTAACGTTAGTTCCGAAAAAAGATCATTGTCAATTCCAGGGACATACCTGCCTAGTGAACAAAAATTAACTAAAGATATGATCTCCACTTTGGAAAGTAGCAGATATTATCATCACACCTGCTGAGATAAGGTTATCGATAATATCAACTTTATATATAATAATTAGCAAAAGAAAAGGGACACACTTCTTAGGCTGGCGTGTCCCTAAACAAACATATATTAATCATTTAAATCAGTTTGTTCTCCTGTTACTAAATATATCGTCCACTCACAAATATTTGTCGTGTGATCTGCTACCCTTTCTAAAAACTTACATACAAATAAAAACTGAGTAGCTTGAGGTATTAGACTACTATCTTCCGTCATAAGCATAATTAACTCTTTAAAAACGTCCTTATATATTGTATCAATCTGATCATCTAGCTTACAAGTCGCATAGGCTTTATCTACATTTCCTTCCACATAAGCATCTAAGGATTCTTTAATCATAAGCTTTACGATTTCTCCCATCTTAGGAATATCTACAAGCTGTTTTATATACTTTTCATTTTTTAATCTTAAAGTGATTTTTGCAATATCAACTGCATGGTCTGCCATTCTTTCCAAATCTGTTACAATTTTAGTTGCTGTAAATATTGTCCTTAAATCGATAGCTAAGGGTTGTTCCATAGCAATTAGTTTAATACAAGCATCTTCAATTTCTTTTTCTAGATTATCTACAATAGTATCATTTTCAATTATTTTTTCCGCTAAATCTCCGTCTTGGTTTACTAAGGCTTCAATACATTCATATATTTGTTTTTCTACAATGCTTCCCATCCTCAATATATCATTATGTAGACCTTGAAGATGTGTATCAAAAGATGTTCTAGTCATAAACTCACCTCCTATTATTAACCGAGTACCTCAGTTTACTGAGGTTGATCAGTTTTAGCCAAACCTTCCTGTTATATAGTCTTCTGTTCTTTTATCCCTGGGTTTATAAAATATATCTTCAGTTTTATTACGTTCAACCACTTCCCCGTTTAAGAAAAATGCTGTAAAATCAGAAATTCTTCCAGCTTGTTGCATATTATGCGTTACTATTATTACAGTATACTTTTTCTTTAGTATATCCATTAATTCTTCAATTTTTAGAGTTGAAATGGGGTCTAGAGCTGAGGTCGGCTCATCCATGAGTAGTACCTCTGGTTCAACAGCTAGAACTCTGGCTATACACAATCTTTGTTGCTGTCCTCCTGATAAACCCATAGCGCTTTTTTTAAGTCTATCCTTAACTTCCTCCCATAATACTGCTTCCTTAAGACTTTTTTCCACTATTTCATCTAATTTTGCTTTGTTTTTTGTACCATGTATCCTTGGTCCATAAGCAATATTATCATATATTGACATAGGAAAAGGATTAGGCTTTTGAAAGACCATACCTACTCTTTTTCGAAGTTTGATTACATCGTAATCCTTATATATATCAATATTCTCAAAAAGAACCTCTCCTTCTATTTTAACACTATCTATTAAATCATTCATTCTATTTAAAGTTCTTAAAAAAGTGGATTTACCACATCCAGATGGTCCGATTAAAGCAGTAACAGCATTTTTAGGTACATCTAAGTTGATATTTATTAATGCTTGGGATGTACCATAAAAAAGGTTTAAATTTTTAGTTTCCATTATGCCCATTTTATACCTCCACTATTTCGAACCTGTATAAGATTCATATATTTTCTTTCCAATAAATCTAGCACCAAAATTGAAGATTAATACCATTATTATGAGTACCGCAGAAGCACCAGCTGCAATTTTCCCAGCATCTGGAACAGTACCTTCTGAATTCAATTGCCATATGTATATAGATAGGGTTTCTGCGGATCTAAATAAACTAAAGGGAGACGCTTTATCAATAAGACTTATATGGTGAAAATTCATGCTACCTGCACTCATACCTGCTGTATAAAGTAAAGCTGCAGCTTCACCAAAAATCCTACCTGCCGCTAATATTACCCCTGTCAATATTTGAGGGATTGCAGAGGGTAACACAACTTTTCTTATAGTTTGAAACCTAGTTGCACCAAGTGCTAGACTTGCTTCCTTAACTCCTTGCGACGCTACCCTCACAGCATTTTCAGATACTCTAGTCATAGCCGGTAAATTAATAATAGTTATAGCAAGTGCTCCAGATATTATAGTATAGCCCCAATGAGTAAACTGAACAAAAACAAGCATACCGAATAAACCAACTACAATAGAAGGTAGTGAGGCCATGGTCTCTATGCACAATCTAATAATGTTTAGCAGAAGTCCTTCCTTAGCATATTCTGCTAAATATATTCCTGCACCCACACCTATTGGAACTGCAATAATTAATGAAATAATCAGTAAATAAAAAGAATTAAATAGTTGAGGACCTATGCCCCCACCTGCTTGATTAAATTTGTTTTTACCAAATAGGAAATTAAGATTTAAGGAGGATCTCCCTTGATAAATAATATATAAAATAAAACTAACTAATAATGCTACTATTAAAAAAGCTATAATATATAGAATTATTGTGGCAATTTTATCAATAAACTTTGCTTTCATCGGTTTTCTCCTCTTTTCTCAATAAACTTTATAATTAATATGAAAATAAAGGAAATTATAAGTAAGAATAGTGCCATGGACCATAAGGCATTATTCCAGGAAGAGCCCGTGGTTGTATTAGCCATATCCATGGCTAATATACTTGTAATTGTTGAAGTAGGATTCAATAGTGTGCTTGGTAAATTTATAGCATTACCTATAACCATCTGTACAGCTAACGCTTCACCAAAGGCTCTTGCCAAGCCTAAAACTATTCCAGTGAAAATCCCGTTTTTTGCAGCAGGTATTATAACTTTAATTATAGTTTGCCACCTAGTTGCACCTAAACCATATGAGGCTTCTAAATAGTCCTTTGGTATAGTTTTTACAGCATCAGAGGAAATACTTGCTATTGTAGGTAATATCATAATACTTAGTACTATTATACCAGCAAGTAGACTAAAACCCAATCCTCCAAAGCATTTTTTTATGAAAGGAACTAAAATTACTATTCCTACAAAGCCATAAACCACTGAAGGAATACCCACAAAAAGTTCCATAGCTGGTTGCATTATTTTTGTACCTAGCTTTGGAGAAATATAATTCATAAAAATTGCAAGGGCTACACCTATGGGAGCACTTATTGCTACTGCAAGTAAAGATACAAAAGTTGAGCCTAAAATAAAAATTAATATTCCAAATTCAGGTCCGCCGTTTTGAATATCTCTATCTGGTCTCCATAGAGTAGAGGTCAAATATTTTACTAAGGGGAAATCATGATTAGTAAAGGTGGATATCCCTTTATAAGTCAGAAATGTGATAATTGTTACTGTTAGAACTACAATTATTAACCCACAAAAAATAGCAAAAAACTTGCCAATATATTCATCTCTTAATTTAGAATAGATTTTCTTACCATTCATCTTAACCACTCCAGTAAATAATGAAATATTTAAATTTGAACTAGATATGTAAACATAAATAGTGGCTTGCTGCAAGGAGCAACAAGCCACTTGTGGAATTTATCTTAAACTATCTTTTAACTTTCATATCACCAGTAGGAATATATCCTCCAGCAGTGATCATTTTTACAACTTCAGGACTTCCCATATAATCTAAGAATGCTTTTGTTAATCCTGTAGCCTCACCCTTTGTATACATATGCTCATTAGACCATACATTATATTTACCTGATTCGATATTTGCAGGTGTCATTTCAACTCCGTCTAAGGTCAGAACTTTAATTCCAGTTGTATTAGCTGCATCATAAGTATATGAGGAAGCTAAATATCCTATAGCACCATCAGTAGTTTCAACAGTCTTTTTAACAGTTCCACTAGCATCTTCTGTTAAAGCAACTCCTTGAACCTCTTCATTCCCGTCTAGAGCATACTTTTTAAAATTAGCTCTGGTACCGGAAGATGCAGGTCTATTAACTATAGTAATCTTAAGATCAGCTCCTCCAACTTCTTTCCAGTTTTTAATCTTCCCTGTAAAAATTCCTATTAAATCAGCTTTTTTCAAATCTGTAACAGTTACCTTACTATTAACTATCGCTGCAAATCCAACTACGCATACAGTATGATCAACTAAACCACTTGCTTGATCAGCAGTTAACTTGTCAGCTGCAACTAGATCAGAGTTACCTATATCTACGCTACCAGCTGCTATTTGAGTTAAGCCTACTCCACTACCGCCTGCTTGTACGTTAACTGTTGCATCTGGATTTGCCACTGTAAAGGCTGCAGACGCATTAGCAACTAAAGGTTGAAGTGCAGAAGAACCTACTGCTGTAATTGTTCCTGAATATGTTACCGCTTTTACTACTGGAGTAGGTGTAGCTTTTGCGGCACACCCACTAAATAATCCTGTTACAACCATCATTGCTATTGAGGTTGCTATTAATGTCATTTTTTTTGTTTTCATTTTTAACCCTCCTATAAATATGCTTTATCTATCAACATATTCATAATACCAAACCAAAGTTAACGCACTATTATACTAATGTTAATAATACTTTACATAGGGATAGTTATCTTAAAAGTGCTTCCAATACCTAAAGTGCTTTCAACCTCAATTGTGCCATTCAAGCTCATGACTATATGCTTTACAATTGCTAGACCTAACCCTGTGCCCCCTTGTGACCTAGATCTGGCCTTGTCAACCCTATAAAATCTCTCGAAAAGTCTAGGCAGCTGATCCTTTGCAATGCCCAAACCTGAGTCCTTAACTTGGATGAGGCATTTATTATCGATTTCACAAACATCAATTTCAACGGATCCTTTTTCTGTATACTTTATTGCATTATCTACTAGATTAATCAACATTTGTTTAAATCTATCTTTACTAGTTTTTATTATAGGATTGCCCTTTATGCTTAATAATAATTCTATATTTTTAACTTCAGCTGTGTTCTTCATTAAATTAACTATGCTTTTTGTCATATCCTCTACATCAACATCTTCTATATATATTTCCTTGTTATTTTCAATATCTGAAAGTATCAATATATCATTTATTAGCCTAGTTAGTCTTTCAGATTCTTCATTTATAATATCAAGAAATTTTACCTTTGTCTCTGCATCATCCACATAGCGAAGCGTCTCAGCAAAACCCATTATAGATGTTAAAGGAGTTTTAAGTTCATGGGTTACATTGGTTACAAATTGAGATCTTATGTTTTCCAGCTTTTTTATATCTGTAATATCTTGAAGGACAGCAACTGAACCTATTTGACAATTATTGTATATAATTTCTGCTATTTTTATTCTTAGCTCTTTTTCCTTAGGCCAAAACACCTTAATTTCTTTATACTCATCATTACTGCTTTCAAATATATCCTCAAGTTCATAATTCCTTATAGCCTCCAGTAAGCTTTTACCAATAACAGATTTTCTTATTCCAAATATTTTTTCAGCATAAGGGTTAATCATAATTATTTTCTTGTTTATGTCTATAGCTATAACACCACTATCCATACTTTTTAATATTGCTTCTAGTCTGGTTTGCTTATCGATTGCATCATTTAATGTAACTTCAAGTTTATTCGCCATATCATTAAAGGTCTTACCCAACTGTCCAATTTCGTCCGTTGACGTTATTTTAGCTCGTTGATCTAATTCGCCTTTGGCGACTCTTGAGGTTACATACTCTAAATCTTTTATAGGATTTACGATATAATTTGTAAGCTTAGATAGTAAAAGTAAAGATATAGCAAATACAATGAAAGCACCTAAAAGATAATTCTTTATAAAATTTGTTTCAAATCCAAAAATCACTGTTAAGGGAATGCTGCTTCTAACTATATACCCATCTTTATAAGCTTTAGCAAAGTAGAGCATTTTTATATCTAAGGTTTTGCTTAATCTTATACTACTACCCTGGCCTTTTGTTCTGGCTTCTATTATTTCTTCTCTATTATTATGATTGTCCATTGTTTCAAAATCCTTAATTGAATCATAGAGTACACTCCCATTTGGGTTAATTACTGTTAAGCGAATAGCAGGATTTTTATAATTATTATTTAAATATATCTCACTATCTACTGCATCTTGGTCTTTTATCAAATTAATAATTATATTATTATTAATATTTAAATTTTCCTTAAGATTTTCTGCATATTGTTGATTAACTTGAACTATAAAAATTGTTGAAATAACTGCCATACTGAAAATTAAAATTAATATCATAAATAATATCATTTTTTTCTTCATATTATTCCCCACTATAAAATCTATAGCCTATTCCTCTTATGGTTTCTATAAATTCTGGATTTTTGTCATCTTCTTCTATCTTTTGTCTTAGGTGCCTTATATGAACATCAACGGTTCGAGTTTCACCGATATATTCATATCCCCATATTTTATCTAGCAAGAAGTCTCTAGTCATAACCCTTCCTTTATTTTTAATTAGCATTTCAAGTAATTCAAATTCCTTTAAGGTTAAATCAATTTTTTTACCATTATTCGTAACTTCATGTTTATCGAAGTCAACTGTAATATTACCGAAGCTATAGGATATATCAATTTTTGTTACTGCGGTCCTACGGAGTACAGCTTTAACTCTTGCAATCAACTCTCTTACGGAAAAAGGTTTTGTAATATAATCATCTGCTCCCAATTCTAAGCCTAAAACCTTATCTAATTCATCAGTTTTTGCAGTAATCATAATAATCGGCATATTCGATATATTATTATCTCTTCTTATTAATTTGCAAACGTCATAACCGTCAATTTCCGGTAACATTAAATCTAAAAGTACCAATTGAGGTACCTCTTCCTTTGCTATCCTTAATGCTTCTTTGCCATCTTCAGCGCAAAGAACCTTGAACCCGTTATTTTCTAAATTGAATTTTATAAGCTCTCGGATGTGCTCTTCATCATCCACAACCAATATCTTTTCTTTAGCCAATTTATACACCCCCTAATTCAAGTTAAATATATAAACGAAAACATCCTTCCATATCGCAAAGTAGATTTTCGATAGGAATAAAGTTTTATTTCATCCTCACAATATGTGCACATATTTAAACTTTTAATATTTTCTTTTTTTATCTTTTGGAATTTTAATTGAGCAATTATACAGTTTTCTAAGCTTAACCTATCCTTTACTCTTATAGAACTATCATATAAGTCATCCTCTAAAAAATGGTCCATCAGTTCAGTACTAACTTGATAACAACAATCTCTTATATGGGGTCCTATCCTTACCTGAATATCAAGAGGGGAACTCCCGAATTCTAAAACCATTTTTTCCACAGCTTTAGCAGCTATCTTATTAAAGGTTCCCTTCCATCCACTGTGAACACTGCAAATTACATCCTTTTCAGGATCAAATAATAAAATAGGAACACAATCTGCAGTAAATATTCCTATACCAACTTTTCTCTTTGTAGTTATTAGTCCATCCCCATCGGAAATTTCCCCATCATAAACATGAATATTATCTCCATGAATCTGATTTAAATAACCAATATCACTAATATTAAACCATTCTCTTAGTTTAAGGATATTACTCATACCAACTTCATTATTCTTATTAAAATCAAGTCGACTTTCCCCAGTAGAAAATACTATATTAACGTATCCATATTTTTCTATAAAGAATTTATTCTTTTCTATAGTTATCAAATCCATTTTATCACCTATTACTAAATATTCTATCACTAACTAATTGCTATTAAGCTTAAGTTAACTTTAATTAACATTGCTCAGCTTAAAGATGCGTCTGAAACTCCCACGCCTAAAGTCATGGGGTTCTTAGGTACTAAATAACTTCTTTAATATCACGAATGACATTAACACTAATTACTATTCCCTAAGAATTTCACTACCAAGAATTGCATTCAACCCATTAACGATAGTATAACGCCCGTTTCAAGACGTTTATTAAATTTTATACTCCCATACTACTCAGATTGCTCATTACTTCTAGCCTTAATATTTCTTTATTATGCATTTCCAGAAACTTATCAAAGTCATTACTACACTTTTCGTTATTTACGGATTTTAAGTCTATATTTACGTTTTTAATCAAATAAGCTGAATAAATATCTCTTTGAACTTTGATTTCCTCACCTTTATAGTCAAATAAATTCCATCTTTGACTTAGTTTTTTCTTATTATACTGTTTGTTCAAATGATTGTATTGAGATGCCTTAACTTCCCTTGTGTTAATTTCAAAATATACTCCACCTTTTGCTTTAAGTTTGTTTTGAAGTATTGTTAAAAACTTACTAGGTGCTTTATTAGCCAATGACTTACCAAATCTTTTCTTCCTCTTAAATTTACCTTTATCATTAGTTTCTGTTTTCTTTGCTCTTCTCTGCAATCCTTTAAAATTCATCTCTTCGACATATACAATATTACTATTTTTTAATATCTCATTTGCCATTATATTATGGTCTTGTTCTCTTATATCAGCTTGTTTTCTGTATAAATCCTTTAATTCATTCTTAGCTTTAATATATTTCTTAGAATAATTCCACTGTAATCTAACACCTTTTTCAATTGTACCATCAACCTTAAAGTTTTGTGGATTAATCTCTCTTTTGCTTCTGTCCATATATCTTTGAAGTTTACGTTTTTTATTTTCTATACTTTGTACTCTTGGTGCTAATTCTAATAATTTAATATCATAATCTGAAGTATACGCAATAGTTTGTGTTCCAATATCGATACCTACATTACCTGTGTTTATATTAACTTTTACTGGAGGAGTCCCTTCTAAAACTAACTGAAGAATATATTTATATCTGCCCCGAACAAACTTTCTTTTAACCCTGCAAAAACATATCTTATTTCTTAAAGCTTCAACTTTATAATCATTAAAATTAGTTTGGACTTCTATATTTAAACCATTCCAGACTAATATATTTTTATCTGTTTTGTATACTATACCTGTTCCATTAGATTTACCTTCCAATGACTTTAATGGATTGTTTCTACCTTTGAAATGTATTTCTTCACCTCTTCCGAACAAATTATCCTTTAGTGCAGTCCATACTCTACTTGCTATCTTTTGAGCAGCGAAAGCATCTATATTATCTTTAAAAATATGTTGCATAGATTTTACATCCTCATGCAGTGAATATTCATTAAGTCTAAATTCTTTAAGCATATTATTTCTAACTTCATAATAGGGTCTACAGAATTTGTTTACCTCTTTTTTATCACCTTTAAACGATTTGTATATTTTAGATAATTCCTCTTGATTATCTCTCCATGCGTTAGTTTTAGTCATTTCAAAATACCTTTTTGATGCCTTACCTAAAACTGCATTGTATATTTTCCTACCTATTTCAAAACGTTTATCTAATATATTTTCTTCAAACAATTCAGTCTCAAGCTTTAAATTTAATACAAATCTTTGCTTGGATTCCTTAACCATGAATATTCACCACCTTCCTTTAATACCTTGTTCTTTGCTGCTCAACATATCTTTTTACAGTTTCGTGACTTACATTCCCAGCAGTAGAAACAAAAAAACTTCTAGTCCAAAGACTAGGCATCTTATTTAGTGCCACAAATTCATCCCTTAAAGTCCTACTAGAAACCCCTTTGATTTTCTGCATTATGTCCGCCGGACTCATTATTGGAAGGCAGTTTAAAAACATATGTACATGATCCTTATCACATTCCATAGCTATTATCTTGATATCTATATCCTCACATATAGATTTAGCTATATATTTAAACCTGTCCCCAACATTAGGTATTAAAAATATTTTTCTTCTATATCTTGGACAGAATACAAAATTATAATTAATTAAACTTAGAGTTGTTTGTGTTTTTCTATATTTATTTTCCATAGTTTTATTATGTCCTAATACATGCATGTCAAGCATGTTATGTATGTTATTAATATATTTGTACACTTATTAGAAATAATTTTTATCCTGTGCTATCCATCCCACGCCTAAAGGAGGTGGGCTTTCCGCACTTAGTGTAATAAAAAAAGCCTTTCAAGGCTTTTGTCATTTATTGCTCATTAATTTTTTAATTTCCACCATGAAAGTATTTATATCTGTGAACTGTCTATATACGGAAGCAAATCTTACATAAGATACTTCATCTACTTCCTTTAAACTTTCCATAATCATTTCACCTATATAATCTGATTTTATCTCAGTAAGCATTCTATTGCTTATCTTCTTTTCGATTTCATCAGAAATAGCTTCAATTTGCATCCTTGAAACTGGCCTTTTTTGGCAGGCCTTCATTAAACCATTTATTATTTTACTTTTATCAAAATACTCCCTATTTAAATCCTTTTTGATAACAAGAATAGGTATATCTTCAACCTTTTCATAGGTTGTATATCTTTTATTGCACTTTAAGCATTCTCTTCTTCTTCGTATAGATAAATCATCTTCTGTAGATCTAGAATCGATAACTTTACTTTCTTCAAAGCCACAATAAGGGCATTTCAATTAAATTCACATCCTCGTTAATACTTCATTAATAATATTGATAATATAAGATACTTCATTATACACATTTTTGACATATTAAACTAGTCATCAATATTATTAGCTATATTAATGGAATTAACAATAATAACGTCCACTCCTATTTTAGCTATATTAGACCATGGAATCTCTATGCATTCCTTCTTGCTAAACCAACCTACCTTTAGAGAGGGGAGTAAGATTGATTGAACTTTATTTTCTTCGCAGTCAATTTTGAAATCTAATATGTACCCAAGCTTTGCCCCAGTATTCAATTCTATTACTTCCATACTCTTTATTGAACTTAAAGAAAACATTTCACTTTCCATAAAATCCTCCTATAAAACATAATATTAAATATTATGCTTGGTAAAAGTATTTTATGAAGAATGTGTCCAAGTTCATGCTACATTATATTACAGTAGCTTACTTATCTCTTTTTTTAATCTTTTAATTATTCTTTTTTCTAATCTTGATATATAGGATTGAGATATACCTAACATATCAGCTACTTCCTTCTGAGTTCTTTCATTATTTCCGCCTAAACCAAATCTAAGCTCCACAATCTCTTTCTCCCTTAAGGAAAGCTTATCCATTGCTGTAAGAAGTAATTGTTTGTCTACTTCATCAGCTATAATATTATAAACGATATCATTATCTGTACCTAAAATATCTGAAAGTAGCAATTCATTTCCATCCCAATCTATATTTAAAGGCTCATAAAAAGAGATTTCAGCCTTAACTTTACTATTTCTTCTCAAATACATTAGGATTTCATTTTCTATACATCTTGAAGCATAGGTAGCTAATTTTATATTTTTTTGAGGATCAAAGGTATTAACGGCTTTAATCAATCCAATAGTACCTACAGATATAAGATCTTCAACATTTACTCCGGTATTTTCGAATTTTCTTGCTATGTAAACAACCAGTCTTAAATTTCTTTCAATCAAGGTAGCCCTGATAGACTCATCCCCATTTTCTAATTTGCCTACTAGATTAATTTCCTCATCCTTAGATAATGGAGGAGGCAGTGCATCATTCCCACCTATATAATATATATCGCTGAAGAATATCTTTAATTTTGTTACCATTCTATTTAATATAATTTCAAGATTTAGCATGTATAATCCCCCTTTTTAATCTATTATTCCCCGTGAAAGTAACCCACTATATTCTTTAGATTTACTTAAATAATCTTCTCCAAAAGCTATTATTACTTTTTCCTCCATTACCTTATTGCCACAAATGATTTTAATATAATCTGGTTTAAAGCCATGTAATATTCCTTTTTCCCCATTTATCATGCGATAAGGTATCAAATATTCTCTATCACAGCCTATAAAAAACATTTGTGAGGTCTCCTTATCAAGTAACATGACTGGTAGTCTGGTTATGGGTTCTCTTAGACCATTCCCTGTATCTAAGAAGGCCTTTATTTTAATATTTGAAGCTCCTTCATGTATCTCCACATCATAAATATATTTATTTAATAAATTCTTTTCTCTTAATGATTTTATTATTGTATTAAACATTAAATATATAATTAAGATGCTAAGATATATATACTTTAATGTAAAATTATTTACATTAAGTCCCATATAATAAGTAATTCCTGCTAATAATATTGAATAGCCTAAAAAAATAATTAAAGTTTTTGTTAACATTTTAATTTTAATTTCTTTTCTTTCCATCAATATTAAAATCATAAGTAACGCAATAAATAATTTCATGTAGATACTAATGAAAATATAGCTAGAGTCAAGAAAAATTGTTAAAACGTAAATGCTTCCCAGCATACTGCTTAAAATCATTTTCCATACTTTAACTTTCAGCCGTAAAGTTTTAAAAGTAATATTTAGCAAGGCTGAGTTAATAACAAAATTTTCTAGAATTATACTATCTACATAAACAATCATTCACATCACCTTTATATTTTATTAATTATATAGATATTATATATTATTAAATTACAATATTTTGTCAATTCCTAATGGCTAATATAAATTTCATCCATCTTTTTTTGCAATTTTAACTAAAAAAAAGACTAGTGTCAACACTAGCCTTTTTTTTATAACTATTTATATTTTATTTTTCTGCGTTCTTCTAAGAAATGTTGGAATTTCTAAATTTATATCATTTAACTCTTTATCTACTGCTATTTCCTTAATGTTCTTCATCCCATTTTTATTAAGTACATCGCTTATTTCTTCAAAGCTTTTATTATCATATTCGAACCCTGTTGCTATAACTGTTATTCTAATTTCTTCTTTAAGGCTTTCGTCAATAACTGCACCAAAAATAATATTTGCTTCAGGATCTGCTGCTTGCTGAACTATTTCGGCTGCTTCATTAACCTCAAGAAGCCCTAAATCTGCTCCCCCAGTTATACTAAGCAGAACCCCTGTTGCTCCAATAATAGAAGTCTCCAGTAAGGGACTTGAGATAGCTTGTCTAGCTGCATCCTGTGCTCTGTTATCACCAGTACCTTTACCTATACCCATATGTGCTAGCCCTTTATTAAGCATTATTGTACTAACATCAGCAAAATCCAAATTAATAAGTCCAGGAGTTGTTATTAAATCCGATATACCTTGAACACCTTGCCTTAAAACCTCATCTGCATGCCTGAAAGACTCTATTAAAGTTGTTTTTTTATCCACCATTGTAAGTAATCTTTCATTTGGTATAGTTACTAAGGTGTCAACCTTAGTTTTTAAGCTCTTAATCCCTATTTCTGCTTGAAGCATACGCTTTTTTCCTTCGAAGGGAAAAGGCTTAGTTACAACTCCAACAGTTAAGATTCCCATGCTTTTAGCTATTTCAGCAACGATAGGAGCAGCTCCTGTTCCTGTTCCGCCTCCCATTCCAGCTGTGATAAATACCATATCTGCGCCTTTAATGGCCTGGGTAATTTCTTCTTTACTTTCTTCTGCAGCCTTTTGCCCAATTTCTGGATTTGCTCCAGCGCCTAAACCTTTAGTTAATTTATCTCCTATTTGGATTTTTTGAGAAGCCTGTGACAACATCAAAGCTTGCTTATCTGTATTAACAGCAATAAACTCAACATTCTTTAATCCAGCTTGTATCATCCTGTTCACAGCGTTATTGCCACCACCACCACATCCAATTACTTTTATCTGAGCAAATTGTTGAACTTCAACATCAAAATCTAGCACCATAATACCTCCTAATTAGAATATATCTATAAAAAATTCTTTTATTTTATTTGCAAAGCTTGTCTTACTTTCCTTTTGGTCTCTATTAATGTCAATTGCATTACTATTTTTACTTTTTTCAAGATCAGAAAAATTATTTTTAGTAAAGCTAGAGTCTATATTGTTATTTACATCCATAACAACACCTACAGCCGTAGAATATACTAGTTCAGAAGCACCAATAAATTCTGGATATCCCAGTCTTACAGGTAACTTTAATATACTTTTTCCAAATTCATCTATATTGTTAAAATAACTCAATCCACCACCTGTTAAAATAACTAATGATAGCTCTTCATAATATCCAGAAGCTTTAAGTTTCTCCAATATTAATAATAAAATTTCTTCAATCCTAGCTTCCATTATGTTACCTAAATAATTATAATCAGCTTCAAAAGTTTCAGCTTCATTAATTCTAGATATCTCTTGCTTTGAAGAATATGCTCTCTTTAAGTTTTCGGATTGATTCATGTCTTTTTTCAAACAAATAGCAATATCTTTTGTGATTATCTCCCCCCCTATTTTTATTGAATAATTAGTCATTAATGTCTTACCTTTAATCATTGAAATATTGATAGTATTAGCTCCCACATCTACTATAGAAACATTTAAATCTTTTTCTCTTGGTTTTATTAAAACCTGAGACAAAGCTACAGATTGATATACTAGACCATAAATAGAAACTCCTGCACCATCAAAACATTTAAATAGATTATTTATAAAATTACTATCTGTATAAATAACCTTCCCATCAACTTCTAATCTATTGCCAGTCATTCCGATAGGTTCTTTTACAGAATTATTTCCATCGATTATATATACTTCAGGAATAACTCCTATTATTTCTTTACCTATTGGTAAGTCAATAACCCTAGCAGATTTTAACACCCTTTCCTTATCCGAAAAGGATATTTCCCTATTACTTGAAGAAATAGCTACGACTCCTTTATTCCATACAATATCACATAGATTTGAAGAAATTGAAATATAAGCTCCCTTCATGTTCAAGTTGAGCTGCTTAAAAATCTTATTTTTGCAATCTATTAAAGCTTCAATTACACCCTCAATATCAACAATTACTCCATCCTTTACGCCATTTGTTTTTGCACTGGTGACTCCTGCGATTTGCAGAAATCCAAATTTATCAATTTTACCAACTGCAATACAAATTTTTGAAGAACCTATGTCTATTCCATAAATATATTCTGCCATCAAAAATCCTCCTAAACAGTTAAAACTATTGATATTTTATATTCAACAAAAATATTAATTTTCCTTTAATTTTTTCTTAATTATTATAAAAAATGAAGGCAGTAATTTCTCCCTCCATTTTTTATAAGGTGACTTTAGTATATTATTTTAAATTTAATGTTAGTTGGTCTTTTCTATCTCTTTTAAATTTATATTCCTCGTATGCACGGTATGACTCCATTCCTTTTTGTCTTTATCTATTATGCCTGCTAAGGTCACTGGAATCCAAGTTGCAGAAAAAACTGGATAAATTAAATAGTAAAGAAATATTTTGAGTTTCAATTTTTTTTCTAGTAATAACATAAAGGGTGTGTAAATAAATTGCAAAATGATAACTAATATACCGAGTACTATATACATATTAAAATTAAAATTAGTAAACAAAGTATCAATGTGAGATAAAAGTCTAATAACCATCATACCATTTTGGATGATATTAATCCCTAAGGATATACCAAGAAGTAAAATTACAAAGGGTTGCACTGAATATAGAGCGCAATCTAATGCAACAAAGTTATGCTCAACTATAGATTTTTTGAATAATTTAAAGAAATATCTAGTTGCTACATCCGAAAAACCCTGCATCCATCGTTTTCTTTGCTTCATAGAAGAGATAAGTCCTAAAGGCTTTTCATCATAGACTTTAGCATCATGTGCCCATCCAACTTTATATCCATTTAGTACAAGTTTACAGGTGAATTCCAAATCCTCAGTAAGACAAGTTGCTCCCCATCCAAGTTTCTTTAAAATGGATGTATCAATACAAAATCCAGTTCCACCTAATTGATTAGAAAGTTTTAAATTGTTTCTAGCTAATTGGAACATTCGATTTGCTGTCCAAAAGGATATTGAATAAGATCCTGTTATCCAGGTATCTTCTGGATTTTTACTATCCAAATAACCTTGAACTACTTTATATCCATCACAAAGCTTTTTGTTCATTTCAAGTAAAAAATTCTTGGAAGCTAAATTATCTGCATCAAATATGACAACAGAGTCATATTTCTTTTCCATTTTAAAAAGTTTCTCGAAAATCCATTCTAAAGCATAGCCTTTGCCTCGATTTGTATCATCAAACCTTTCATACACTAAGGCTCCAGCAGCTCTTGCTCGTTCTGCAGTTTTGTCAGTACAATTGTCTGCTATAACAAAGATATCGTACATATCCTTTGGATAATCTAGTTCCTTAAGGCTTAAAACATTGTCTTCAATTACTTTTTCTTCATTATGCGCAGCTACCATAATTGCAAAACTTTTTTTTGGTTTAACTATTCTTTTATCCTTTATTCTAATAATACCAAAAAAAGAAATACTCATATAATACATTGTAATAATATAAACTACGTTTGAAAATATCTGATAAATTATGTTAAAAAATAATTTAGTCAAGATAAAAATATTCATTTTATCTCCCCCCTAATCCACAGATATTTTATCACATAATAGGCTTAAGTTCTATAGAAATAATAAATAAAATAAAATCTAATTATATAGAAAGCATCCTAACTATCATCTCTCTATCTATAGCATAAGTCAAAGCTGTTTCATATGTGATAAATCCTTTTTTATAAATTTCAACTAAGGCCATATCCATTGTCTTCATGCCGTACCTTATTCCAGTTTGTACAGAAGACTCTATTTGATGAGTTTTACCTTCTCTAATTAGATTTTGAATAGCTGGAGTTGCAATCATAATTTCAAGTGCTGCTACTCTACCACTATTATCAGTTCTAGGTAAAAGTTGTTGAGATACAATACCTTGAAGTACAGCAGCTAACTGAATCTTTATCTGTTGCTGTTGGAAGGGAGGAAATACATCAACAATTCTGTCAATGGTTTTTGCAGCCCCTATGGTATGTAATGTGGAAAAAACAAGATGTCCGGTTTCGGCTGCGGTAATCGCAATAGCTATTGATTCAATATCTCTCATTTCACCAATCAGTATTACATCAGGATCTTCCCGAAGTATAGATTTTAAAGCTCTTTCAAAACTACTGCTATCTTTTCCTATTTCTCTTTGATTTATTATTGATTTATTATGTTTGTGCAAATACTCAATAGGTTCCTCTAAAGTTATTATATGAGCTGCCCTTGTGGTATTAATTTCATTAATCATAGATGCTAAGGTAGTACTCTTACCACTACCTGTGGGACCGGTTACAAGGACAAGTCCTCGTTGTCTTGTAGTAAGTTCCTTCACTACAGCAGGAAATTCTAATTCTGTTAAAGTAGGAATTTTAAGTCCTACTACTCTCACTGCTATAGCATCGCTACCTCTTTGTTTAAATACATTAATTCTAAATCTACCTAAACCAGATAAAGAATAAGAAGTATCTAATTCACCGTCTTTTATATATTCATTATATAAACTGCCCAATATTTCTTTAGTATATTCTTCTGTTTCAGAAGGTGTTAATTTTTCATCATTAAGGCTTATAAGTTCTCCATTAATTCTCGCTGTTGGAGGCACTCCAACAGTTAAATGAAGATCAGAAGCTTTCCTTTTTACGGTTATCTCTAGTAGCTCATTCAATAAAAACACTTTGCTGCCTCCCACTTTTTCATTATAATTATATATAATTCTACATAAAAATATAAACTCCTTTTATATCTGCAAAAAAATAAATTGAAGTCTATCCTCCCACTATTTAAAGGGTAAGATAATAGGCTTCCAGAGTGAATATAATTCAATAAAGGACTGCTATATATGTAATTCTTGCTTATGACCGATTACTCTTAATGTACTTCCAATAATAGATAAATCCAACCAAGATTAATATTTTCTAGTGGGGTTAAAGCTGTACCTTTATTATTTAATTTTTCAGCTTTTTTTAAATTATAGGATGAAACTATCTTAAACAATATATTCCCAAGTAGAAAGAGTTCACTCTCATAAATTAATAATTGATTTATCAATGTTTTATCTGCGGGTTCTGTATTGTTTTTAATTTGAAGGGCTTCCATTTACTCTTTACTATAAATATAAAACAATATCAAAGTGCCAATTAAATAAGCTACATTTCCAACCTTTCCTATATCTGCAAGTTGACTATCAGATAACATATATATACCCTCTTAAATATTTTCTAATGAAATAAAGGCAACATAAATTGCCTTTATTTCATTCATTTATAATATCCATTATTTAATTCTTTATATAGTTTCTTTAAAGCTTTTTTTTCAATCCTTGAAACATAAGAACGAGAGATATTAAGTAATTTAGCAATTTCTCTTTGAGTTTTAGTCTTTCCATCAATTAGGCCATAACGCATTTCGATAACCACCTTTTCTCTTGCACTTAAGGCGCTATCTAGCTTTATATATAACCTTTTCGTTTGTATTTTATTTTCAACTATCTCAATTATCGAATCTTCTTCGCTACTTAATACATCCATTAAAGATATTTCATTACCTTCTTTATCGATACCTATTGGATCCTGTAGATATACTTCTCCCTTTATCTTTTTTGTATTTCTTATTAGCATCAATATTTCATTTTCTATTACTACATTGTGGAAACAAATGAGCTATATATTAGCTAATTGCACTAAGAGTGTGATGCTTCAGGTTATATTATATTTTTGCTTCCAAATAACATTAAACTTAACTTTTCACCATCCCATAGGATTTTATCTATCGCACTTTTTATCATTCTTCTTTTATTAGCTACGTCCATTAGTTCCCAAACACTATCATCTAAAGAGCATAACCTTTCACTAACTAATTCAAGATTAAATTCATTTAATTCTATATTTTTATTCACAGCAGTTAGTTCCAATAACTTAGTCTTATAAATTTCCTTTTCTTTCACAAGTTCCTCCATCCTTTTTATCATAACATCACGTATTTCATCTGTTAATCCTTTAGTGATTATAGTAACTAAATTTTCGATTCCCTTTTCGATTACCGAAATTTGTTTTCGAATTTCATCAATTTCTGATTGCACAGAACCTTTTGTGGTTTCTACTAAACTTTCTTTCTCTGATATATTATCAAGCAAAGGGGAGTATTCAACTGCAATTTTTTTTATTTCATTTAATATAGAACTATCAATAACATTGCCATTAATATTTTTAATGTTACAACGAGTCCTTCTACTTTTCTCCTTCATCTCGCACATATAATAAAAAACTTGTTCTCCAGTTTCAGTTTTTCTTTGCATGGTTTTAGGTCGCATATAACTTCCGCATTTTGCACAGCGTAAAACGCCAGAAAGTAATGATTGAGTGCTTTTAATTTTCCTGTAGGACTTTGATTTATTTTGTTCTAATAACTTTTGCGTTTTAATCCAATCTTCACTTGAGATAATTCCCTCATGTTTACCGATAGATATAATCCACTCACTTGTAGCTCTGAATCTATTACTGCTTAATTCTTTATCCTGAAGTGTCTTATTATAGCCCATTATCCCATATAATCCGTTGAATTCACTCCAGTCCGCATATACATCAAATTTATTTTCAATTAAATAATCATACATGGTTTTATCTGCAATTGCATAAACTGGATTTGCAAGAATAAATCTTATAGAATATCTTTGAAAATCTAAACCGTTTTTTGTTCTTATTTTATTAGTAACTAAATATCTTTCGACTTTAGTTATGGATTTAAAATTTACGAACTTATCAAATATAAGTTTGATAGTAGCAAGTTCATCGTATAATGGTGAAAGTTTAAACATTGTTCTTTGTTTACCACTCTTATCCATAGTAACAACAGGTTTTGATTCAAAACCTGTTGGTGGAACCCCTCCTAGCCAACGGCCAGTTTTTGCAAGTTGAACCATGTTATCCTTAATTCTTTCTGCAATAGTTTCCCTTTCAAGTTGAGAAAATACTGAAGCAATATACATCATTGCTCTTCCCATGGGTGTTGTGGTATCGAATTGCTCTCTAATGGAAACAAAATCTACATTATTATTTTTCAAGTCTTTAATAAGATTTGAAAAATCATGTACGTTTCTACTTATTCTGTCTAATCTATAGCAGATTATAACATCAAATTTCTTAGCTTTTGCATCTTTCATCATTCTCTGAAATTCTGGTCTATTAGTATTACCACCTGAAAATCCTTCATCCTCATAAACAAAAAAATCATTTTCGTTTACTCCTGAATACTTCATACCATGCTCTTTACACAGGTGTATTTGATTTTCAATACTTTCCCCTTTACCTGTAAATCTACTTTTCCGTGAGTATAGTGCAGCTTTCATAGCTTTCCATCCTTTTATTATTTATGTCCAGGTAAAGTTTGTTTTTTTTCTCATTACTGATAGGTAAAGTTTTAATATATTTTTTTACAAAATCGATATATTCGTTTCCCATTCGTCTTCTTAATTCCAACATTTCCTCTCTTGTTTCTGGATAATGAACTTCAACAATGTAGGATGCTTTTGATCTAGGCACAAGATCCCTCTTTTAAATATTTGGTTCACCTATTTATATGTGGAGAACATTAAAAAAAGAGATACTGTTGTAGAGTATCTCTTTTGTCACCCTTTATAAAAACGTGAAATCACTTTCAGACTAAAAAACAACTTCTCATTATTTTTTTTGATTCTACTTTACACTTTTTTTTAATTCTAGCAGCTTCTTCAGTTATTTCAAATATACTTGTATAAGATTTGTTTTTATTAATAACTACCGCAATGGATATACTCATTATTGGGTAATTCTCTTCAATGTTATTCCTGTTAAAGGATTGAATATATCCTTTATTTTTGTCATCTTCATTATAAAAGTTTGATATATTGTTATCAAATTCTTCAATTACATTTTTGCAAAGATCATAGGCAGCATGACAGGGAATAATTGCGACAAAGTCGTCTCCTCCAATATGACCTAAAAAACTATCTTTATATTGGCAGGTATGCTTTTGAATAACGCTAGCTGTAAAGGATAAAATTTTGTCTCCTTTTTCAAACCCGTAATTATCATTAAAAGCTTTAAATTCATTTATATCAAAGTATAAAAGAGAAAACTTTTTCTGATCTAGGATTAATTTAGAAATTGTATCTTCAATAACAACATTTCCAGGTAGTCCTGTTAAAGGATTAGAATATTTTGCAACATTTAGTTCAAACTCCATTGCTTTTTCCAGTAAGGAAATTACAGGAACTATTCCAAAATATTTATTATTTTTTTCAACAACTATATAATCATATAATTTATCCTCTTCCCTTGAAATAACTATTTTAGATACTTTATCCAAAGTAGTGTAATAATCAACAATAAGTGGATTTGGATCCATAATTAGATGGACAGGTCTTTTCATATATATTGACCATCCGTATTGAGTTCCAACCTTAGAGAAAAAATTAGAATTCATAACAACACCAACAATTAAAGAGTTGTTATCAACTATTGGTATACCTCTTAGATTCGAATTGCTTTTAAAGAGTTTATCAACTTCACTACATGTTGTCGTTGACAAAATAGGGCTATCTTGTCTTGCAATTTCTCCTATTTCAACATTTGAGCTTGCACTAAAACTATGTTTTTTTAAACTGATATTTTTATTAGCTATTCTTTTTTTTGTTATTTCTGGTGTTTCTAATAGGTTTTCAGCTGGCCTATTTATTAAAAATCCTTGGCCATAATGTACACCTATTTCAATAAGTGTATTAAGATCGGACACATCTTCTATTCCTTCAGCAATAATTTTAGTATTAGTTGCATTAGAAAATTCAACAAAGGATTTGATTATTGCTTTTTTATAATGATCCTTTGTTACATTTGTTATTAAACTCATATCAATTTTAATATAGTAGGGTCTTAGGTTTGCAATAGTCGTAAGTCCAGAATAGCCTGTCCCTACATCATCAATAGCTATTTTATATCCTTGACTCTTATAGTAATTTATAACTTCATTAAAATCTTTATAATTATCAATTGATGTTTTTTCTGTAATTTCAAATATAATGGACATTGGACTGATGTTATATTCTGATAATATCTCTTTAGTAAAGCCTTTAATAAAATGCTCATCATTTATAACTGCAGAATCGATATTTACAAATAGCAGTTTATCAGAATTATGACTACTAAATGTTTTTATTGCATTTGTACTACATGAAATTTCTAAATCCCAAAGAAGATCATGGATTTTAGCTTCTTCAAAAAGTATTTCAGGATTTATATATTTACTATCCTTGGGTCCCCTAGTCAATGCCTCGTACCCGATAACATCACCCGTTTGTAATGAAACAATTGGCTGAAAAACTGTTCTCAAATTATTACTACTGATAATTCTCCTTAGTTCGTCTGACATATGGAACCCTCCTAATACTACTTTATCTAAATTACATTATATAATTAAATAGTTAATATTGAGTTAAGCTTCCTTTATGTTTATGTTATAAAGCAATCAGGACCACCCGTAAAACGGGTGGTTTGAACCAACCCTATAAGGGTTTATTACTGGCTGTGTCTCAAGACACTCTGAAATGGCCGCCAGCCGCATTCTTTTTCAGGCTACCCCTAAAGGGGTTTTTTATTTCTTGCCTTTATGTTCTTGCTCGCCCGTAAACGGGTCCATAAATTCCTTCATACTTATTTGATCACTTGCTATATCTTCTTGTAGCTGATTTTTAATATAATTCTCTATCGTCTTTTTATTTCGGCCTACCGTGTCGACGTAATACCCCTTACACCAAAATTGACGATTTCCATACTTATATTTCAAATTTGCATGTTTATCGAATATCATCAGAGAACTCTTTCCTTTAAGATATCCCATAAACTGTGACACACTAAGCTTTGGGGGAATACTCACCAACATATGTATGTGATCTGGGCATGCGTTGGCTTCTAGAATTTCTACCCCTTTGTACTCGCATAATTTCCTAATTATTCTTCCGATGTCAGCCTTTAATGATCCATATATCACCTGTCTTCTATACTTTGGTGCGAACACTATATGGTATTTGCAATTCCACTTACTATGTGCTAAGCTTTCACTATCTATAATGATAACCTCCTTTGTATTTATGCGGTTGACGAACCTGCATTTATTTTATCAAAGGAGGTTGTTTTTTTCTACTCATAGCTAAAAGCTTTTTAGAACCACGGGCATAGCCCGTGGTATTCAGTAAACTAACAAAATGGAGGATTAACCTCCATGCAAAAGATGATATTATTACTTTTTGTTTCAATGATTTTTACCTTTTACGCATATGGTAATCCTTCAATTGGTTCATTAATTCTAATCCCCTTTACTAAGAAACTATTTGACATCGGGGTATTATATATACCCTTCATCATATTTTATTATGTGGCTACAAGCAACTCAGTAAATTTAACGGATGGATTGGACGGGCTTGCTTCCTCTATAACATTACTTATAATTACATTCTTTACTTTCATAAGTTTTAGTATGGGTTACTATTCTTTAGCAGTTTTATGTGGCTGTGTAACAGGTTCTTTGTTAGGCTTCTTAAGATATAACTCTTATCCAGCCAAAATAATTATGGGTGATACTGGATCTCTTGCTCTTGGAGGTCTGGTAGCCTCAGTTGCTATAGTACTAAGAAACCCATTTATTGTTATAATAGTTGGGGGCATTTATATAATGGAAACATTATCTGTAATTATTCAAGTAACCTCCTTTAAACTAACTGGAAAACGAATTTTTAAAATGGCGCCAATTCATCACGCCTTTTAGTTATCTGGCTGGCATGAAGCAAAAATAGTTTCTGTATTTTCAATCATAACAGCAATCTTATGTCTTATTGCATTTTTATCCTTGTGATATTAATTAAATTATCAAACTACATAAAACTATCATTTCTTCAAATAATCCTATATACTATTAGCTATTAACTATCTCGTGAAGGAGGAATTGAAATGAAATGCCTAGTATGTAAAGATGTTGACTTAGAAGAGTCTGAGCTGTCACCTGGACTAAAGGTGCATCGCTGCAATTCATGTAGTGGAAGTTGGTTAAAATTTGGAGACTATCTTGAATGGAGTAATTGTCATGATATAGAAACTGTTGAATCTAACCCTGCCTCTATTCATTCACAGGTTATTGATTCAGATAATCCAAAGGTTTGCCCTGACTGCGGGACTATCTTATCCGTTTATAAAGTAGCAAACAATTTAGCTTTTAAGTTAGAACATTGCGCTACCTGTAACGGTATTTGGTTGGATAAAGGTGAATGGACTAACTTAGAAGAAAACAATATGAATCACAAGATAAATAAATTTTTTACGGAAACCTGGCAAAAAAATTTAAGAGATGATGAGCTTCGAGAATACTTCGAAGATTTTTACAAATCAAGATTTGGTACTGAAGGCTATGAGAAAATCAAAGAAGTAAAAGAATGGCTGGATAACAATGATAAGAATAAGAGCATGCTAATTGCTTTTTTATTAAATAATGATCCTTATAAACTATAATTCAGATTAAAATTATAAATGGGGCCCCCTAGCCTGAATATTCAGGTTAGGGGGCCTAGATGTTTATATAAAAGTTATCAACTGCACAGGTCAAATCAGGAATCTATACTCTCTGATTTTGCTATACTTTTTGATATAACCACCCATCATTATGCATGTACAACTCGTCAATACGTAATAAAGGATTTGCAGCTGTTGGAACTAGTTTATCATGGGTGAGCCTTACCGATATTCCTCTATTATTTTTAAACTCTGCGCCTTCAGGTAGTGACTTAGATTCAGCCAGCTTCCATAAATCTTTGTTTGAAAACTCCTTATCTAGTGGTGTAATACCACTGGATTTATAAGATATTTGGCTTCCATCAATCTCTATTAGATATTTCCCACCGATTAGCGAACTGGTATAATCTACAACCTTACCTATCTTCTTTAATTCCTTTACATATGCAAGTCTCACGCTATTCCTCCTCAAATAATTATATATACTAATTATTATAATATACAATCAATGAAAATAGCTAACTAATTCTTATGTAACTCCTGGTAGCCTTTCCCACTAAATCCCCCCACTATACAAGCTTACTAATTACCCCTTGGCTAGTTTTATCTAACTCTTCCATTTCTACATCTGTTAATTTTAAATTGATCGCATCTATATTTTCTATAAAATGATTTAAGTTTTGCGTTCCTATTATAGCGGAGCTCATTCCATTTTGAGCAAGTACCCACGCAGCTGCAGTTTGGGAAATCGCTACATTATGTGCATCTGCAATATCACGCATTAGGTTAAGGAGCGGCAATTCTATTTTCATATTTTTATCACTAAACAGTGGTTTTTCATTTCTAAAGTCCTCAGGATCAAGCGTTGCTCCTTTAAAATGAAAGGCTCCTGTTAAAATACCTTTTGCAACTGAATTATAACTTAAAACGCTTATTTTATTACTTGCACAGAATTCAAGAACCCCTGACTCAATATCTCTCTGCAATAGGTTATATTCCGGTTCAAGAGCATCAATTTGTGTAATACTTATTGCTTGCTTCATAAGGGCAAGATCAAAATTGGATACTCCAATTGCTCTGATTTTTCCTTCTTCCTTTAACTTTTCGAATTCTCTCAAGGTCTCTTCTAAAGGAATATTTACATTGGGCCAATGTATATAAAGTAAATCAATATAGTCAGTTCCAAGTCTTTTTAGACTTCCCTCTGCTGCTTTTCTTACATCCGCTGCATGCAGATGCTCTTTTAAAACCTTTGTTGCAATAATACAATTTTGACGTCTTCCTTTTAAAGCTTCCCCTACAATGATTTCAGAATTTCCGCCGCCATACCCTTCCGCTGTATCAAAAGTTGTTATTCCATGCTCTAAGGCAGTTCGCAATAGCTGGATATTATGTTCTCTCTCCATAACTTTCCATCGGCCACCGCCTAGCTCCATGCAACCATGTGTGATACTTGAAATTGTGATATCCGACTTACCAAGTTTTGTATATTTCATAATTTATCTTCCTTTCTTAAATAATTTATCTTCCTTTCTTAATATAGAATGTCTTATACTTTTTAATATTTCACTTATTGAAATCTATATTCATTATACATCTTTTACTGTGATAATTCCATATGATTCACTATATTGTTTTGAATCTAGCTATACTTATAAGCTATTCAAATATTTGAAGTGGCTTGCAATAAGGTGCATTACCAGCACAATAATCCTTGTATTTATCGGATTTATCTTTGACACCTATGTCCATATAAATTTTTGATAAACACCAGGCTATTAATAATTTAGGAAAGAACTTGGCATTGTCAAATTCAATTTCAAGACTCTGAAGGAGGTCCTCTTTTACATTGCCGGTTAACAATTCCCCTATCTGAATATATGTATCGTAACTTTCTTTAGTCTGCTTTGCCACAGGTACATTTATGGATATATCCCCAAGCTTTTTCATGCTTATAGATAATTCTAACCCATAATCATAGTTTACTGGTTTAATATAATTTATGAGAGCATTAATTGATAGATCTAGTGATTGTATATATGGAACTTTTTCATTCCAATCTATAGCTTGCATAAAACTCTCTGCTCTTTCAAATTCACCATAATAGCATAGCACCAAGCCCTTATTGTAGGCTAACCATGCATCTTTATCGATCATTTTACTTTTAGCAAACATTTTTGAATAGTATTCTAATAATGGCTCTGGAGAAGAACTCTTAAAGTAATTCTTTAAATCGGTTCTTATTTTATTTCTTTTTACAAGAAATAAAACAGATCCATATAAAACAAAAAATATAACAGGAATGAATCCAATAAAATTTCTATCAACTATAGAATAAGCGACAATTAGTAAAATACCTATAATCACAATAATAAGACTTTTCTTGTTTCGAATAATATACTTATCATTTTTTTTCATTTTCTAATCACTCTCACTTAAAATAAATTAAACATATTTTATTTTATGATGTAAGGAATCTCCCTGGCGTGACATTCTTGCACTACTGGCATTTCCACCGTCTTGATTCCCTTTAGAAAATAATCTAGGAATTCACTCATTACATCCGTTACAAGCTTACCCCCAAAGGCATGCACTCCTCCTGGTATCAGATACATCATCACCGGTACTTCAACCTTTTCCAGGGCATTTCGCAGAAGTCTCGAATGCTCAGGGGATACAGCTGGATCCTCCGATCCATGCAGAATTAAAAACGGTGGCTCGGTGCCGTTGATATAGTTCATGGGACTTGCTGCTGCTGCACGGCCAAATCCGGTTTTTGAAGTCACTGGCACTCCCAGCAGTTCAGCCACGGTTTTATCCAGATCCTCCCTTTTACCTTGAGATGACATTGACATGTCTGTAGGTCCGCACATGTCAATAACCGCCTGTACGCTGTAATCTCCCTCAGTGGTCTCCCATTCCTGGTTTCCTTCAGATACACCCATCATTGTACACAGATGTCCTCCTGCAGAATCACCGGATACCGCTATCTTTCCACCGTTATACCCGTACTTACCTGCATGCTTCTTCAGAAAAAGCAGTGCATCTTTCAGATCCATCATCAGAGTAGGGAATTGCACTTCATCACAGTATCTGTAGTCCACTGTTGCAACCGCATACCCTTTTTCCAGCATGGGCATGACAAGGTTCCATGTCCTGTTCAGTCCCTTCCAGCCGCCTCCATGAATCCACATGATAAGTGGAGGATTTTTTTCCTCCGGAAGAAAAATGTCCAAATATAAATCACGGGTTTCTATGCTTTTGTATAATATATCCTTATATTCCTTCATTATTAACCCCTCCTGTCTTATTTCACTTGGTAACGTAGTACGTTCCAACTCAGCGGCGGCAACACGACTTGATTTGTGTCAACACTCACATCCTTAGGGATTATGCGCTCTGGATTCCTAAAGGTGTTTACGGCAAGGGGTTGACTGTCGTTCATCTGTATGTGCTGTATAAGCTTTATGCTATCAAATTGCAGCTTGCAATCCAATTCCACACTCTCACGTAGGCTTAGGTTTACTACAAACACTGTAACAAACCCGGTTTCCTCGTCATAAACACTTGCTGTCTGGATAAAAGGCTGTTCTCCAAATCCAACCGTCTTCTTCAGCGGACTTTCCAGCGTTGGACGCAATGCTACACCTTTAGCATAGGTGGCAGCGTGCTGGAAGGGGTAAAAGGTAGTCTGCTTGTAAGAGCCACCATTTGGATCAACTGCAACCATGCTTCCTATTACAATAGATTGGCAGGCGATTTTTACCCGGTCGCACTTGTTGATGAAAGTGATGATCAAGCTGCCAAACAGCACTGCATCAATTAGGTTCATGGCAAAAACGCGCCCTCCATTCTCAGGAATTGCACGTTCGCTCCAGTCAAGCCCTTCAGCCGTTGCAGTCTGGCTGGACATCACACCCCATTCGTCGAAGCAGATATTTATTGTTTTATACGAGTATTTCACACCCTTCACAAAATCTGCAGCGGCGCAAACTGTGTCGATGAAGTTGCTCATGTCCAAGGAGATGCAAGGCAGATCCTCAGGAGTGAACTGGGACGGAAACATACTTCCCTTCACGCTCTCTGGGTCGTAGTTGTAATAACGATGTATTGAAAGATAATCAATGCTGTCATAGCAATTCTCTAGCACGATGCGGTCCCATTCCGGATAGGTGGGATGGGATTTGTCATTGGCACAGCTGCCACAGGCCACTAATTCGATATCCGGATCTACAAGACGCAATTGCTTAGCGGTCTCATAGGCTATGCGGCCATATTCCTCAGCAGTCTTCTCTCCAAGCTGCCAGGTTCCGTCCATCTCATTGCCCAAACACCACATCTTTATATCGTGAGGCTTTTCGTGACCGTACTTTTTGCGTAGGTCACTGAAATAAGTACCACCATCAATGTTGGTATACTCGATTTCATAAGAGGCTTCTTCCGCTGTGCCGGTGCCAAGATTAACCGCCAACATGCAATCTGAGCCTGTTTTCTTAACCCAATCCGTATATTCATCAATGCCCATTTGATTGGTCTCTACATTCTTCCATGCTTTTTCATAACGTACAGGGCGATTCTCCTTGGGGCCAATTCCGTCCATCCAATGATAGCCGGACACAAAATTACCTCCAGGGTAGCGAATAACAGATGTATTAAGTTCCCGCATCAGCTGCAACACATCCTTTCGGAAACCTTCCTCGTCAGCTTCGGGATGATCGGGGTTATAAATATTGCCGTAAACAATATTCCTAATGGGTTCAATAAAAGTACCGAAAATCCGCTTATCAACAGTTGCAATTGTAAAATCCTTGTCCAATTTAAGTTTTGCTTTCTTCATTTTAACACCCTCCATTCCAAAATTGTTCTATTATATGACTTTATAAAATATCCG
The DNA here is from genome assembly GCA_036507955.1 of Clostridiaceae bacterium. Lineage (GTDB taxonomy): Bacteria > Bacillota > Clostridia > Clostridiales > Clostridiaceae > DATCIH01. Next base: position 60,418 of record DATCIH010000046.1, read on the forward strand.
TTAGTTTATAAAGTTTCGCTCCATGCACTAAAACCTCGGTTTCAAAGATATCCTCAAACCCATTAACTGTTTCACTTCTCCACAACTCCTCAAATCTTTTACCTTTAAAGGAATCTATTCCAATTTCCTTCGCAGTTACCGAAATCTTTTGTATTTCCTCACTTAAGTTAAAAACAGCAAGATAATAAGCGTCCTCTTCTGTATCCTTGGATAACCATATAGCCTGCTCTTTATTTAGCATGATTTGTTTTGCACCCTTTGAATGTGATAAAAGACGCAATACTTTTTTATTGGTAAGAATACTCTTAGTCCATTCATCCAACCTGGTTAACTCTGCTCCAAGTATTAAGGGGGACCTAAATATGCACCATAAGGTCATCATGGTTATCTGTTCTTCTCTGGTAAAATTCGTAGATCGTTCCTGATTAAATCCTTTTCCCACATATCCCAAAGGCAGCATATCACAATCCGGATAACAGCCTTCTGACACATGTTTTTGCCATATTTCGCACCGTTCAAACATCTTTAAAAGCAGCGGCCAGTTATCCCAAAAGTCATCGGTTATACGCCACATATTTGCATACTTTTCATAGTGCCAAGCTTTGTCTATCAAAGCAGGTCCCGGTGAGAGACTGAGTACCATTGGACGCCTGCAGTGCTCTACGGCCTGATGCAGCATCTCTATTTCCCTCCTTGCAGAGGGCATATCATATCTTGCTATATCATCACACTTAATAAAATCCACACCCCACTGTGCATACAATTCAAAAATTGAATTATAGTATTCCTGTGCCCCCTCTCTATCAACCTCCAATCCGTACATATCCGGATTCCAAGAGCATATAGAGGATGGGTCTGCAATTTGATTAGCTGTAGCTTGGGTTCCTAAAACCTTCATATGATTGTGTGCAGCAATTCTAGGAATACCACGCATGATATGTATCCCGAATTTTAGACCAAGACTGTGTATATAATCAGCCAGTGGCTTAAAGCCTTGCCCCTTCACTGATGATGGAAAACGGTGAGGACAGGGAAGTAATCTTGAATATTCATCAATTTCCACTTTCCAAAAAGGAATGTATTGATACCGATCTCTTTGAGTACCCGCATCATAGGAATACCATTCGATATCTACTACAATATATTCCCATCCAGATTCTTTAAGATGCTCAGCCATATACTTCGCATTCCCCTTAACCTGTTCCTCATTGACAGTAGTGTCGTAATAGTCATAGCTGTTCCAGCCCATGGGAGGGGTAATTGCAAATTTATTCTTGTTCATATGAAAATCCTCCTTTAGAGAATATTTTATGTAAACTTATTGTAAAATCATTGGACTTTTACTCTTGATTTCATCTTACATGTATTTACTAATATATACTGGCAATATATTAACCTAATATAGCCATCTATTGCTGTGGGTAGAAATAAAATAGAGATTATAATAAAAAGCTTGTAAACTTTGAGTTCACAAGCTTTTATGAAACCTATAAGAATTACCTATTCTTTATTTTCTATTTCTTGCCTTGGACAAAAATTCCTCGTAAGACGCGATCATCAAATCCATTTTATCATTAAGTTCTTCATCTATGGTTTGAAGCTTTGTATTGTCCATATAATATGCAATTGATTGTCTTATTCCTACTTCAAAATGTGTTATTGCAAGATATCCGGGAACGAAACTTTTTATTTTACTGTTATCTACAATATAACTGTTAGAGAGATCCCCAAATAAACCGGCCTCAAGTTCAGGCATGAAAATAGAAATACATTCAGAGGTAATGTCATGTTTCTTGCACTCCCTTTATTTAATTAATTATCTAAATATGTACATAATTTTATACTAGCTTACACAAATATCATTGTCAATATTAAACCATAATTGATTAATTCATATTATTACGGTAATATAAAAGTAATATAGTAAGCCTTTACATAAATATTTTATGCATTTAATGGATATCCATCCATATCATTATGTCATGGAAATTTTTATTAGGAGTGATAAAATGTCTGTTCAATTAAGGTCAATAGATTCTGAGTCGAATTTATGGAATACTTTTGACGCTGTACGGCCTCATCTTGAAAATCAATATGATGAAATAGAATTCTCTGATGAAACAGGATGTACGTTTGCAGAATTGCAGAATCTGGTGGAAACCTATCTTAGTTCTCATGTAAGTGAATCCCCTGTTATAAAAAAGGCGAATATCTACAGAATTATTGTAATTCATGGCCGCATTGCAGTAGATCCTTTAGATTGGTTTGCTGATAAACTGGATTGCGGGAATATATTGAGGAACGTTTGTGATAATTGGAATACAAAAGTAATAGCATGGGATTTACCCTATCAGTCCAGCTTCCTTAATCAGGCTGAAAAAACTGGCTATTTCCAAGCAGTATTGGATTTAGGACATATCTCACCTGGCTGGAGTTTTATGCTAGAGAATGGTTTAGGCGGTATCCTTGAAAAGGCAAAAAAATGCCGAGCTGCTCTTGGAGCTTCCATTACAAAAGATCAAGTTGATTTTTATGATTCCCTAGATATGGTGTATACCTCAACTATCAAATTTGCAAACAGACTATCTTCACTGGCAGAAAAAATGATTACTGAATATCCAGAGCATGCCTTGCGGTTGAAAACAGTCTCTATAGCTCTTAAAAATGTACCGGAGAAACGACCTTCCAATTTGCATGAGGTGCTGCAATTCTCATATATTATGCATCAGCTTATAGAAATGGAAGGAGAAAATGTTCGTGCCATGGGTGGGTTTGATAGAATGTTAAATAAATATTATAAGCAGGATATTGAATCAGGTAGATTAACACGAGATCAAGCAAAGGAGCTTATCAAGTTCTTCTGGACAAAATTTTTCGCCCGTACAAAGGGAGTAGCAAATGGGAAAAACTTTTATTTCGGAGGACAGGATGAGGATGGGAAAAGTACGGTAAATGATCTTTCCTATACTGCTCTTGAAGCCTATGAAGAATTGAAGACAACAGATCCCAAACTCTCTGTAAGGTTTTTTAAGGATACACCGGAAGAATTTTTATATAGAGTTGCAGATATTATAAGAAAAGGACAGACTTCCTTTGTCCTGACGAATGACGAGATAACAATTCCAGCGCTTATGAAACGGGGGAAATCCCTTGAAGAGGCACGTTCTCACCTGCTGATTGGATGTTATGAACCCGCAGTTGAAGGAAAAGAAATAGCCTGTAACATGAGCATAAAAATAAATCTTGCAAAAGGAATAGAGCTTGCACTTAATAATGGGGTGGATCCCTTAAGTAAGAATAGGCTTGGTCCTGAAACAGGTGATCCTGCGAAATTTAATAAATTTAATGAATTTCTCCATGCTTATTTGCTTCAGACCGACTATCAGATAACACATGCAATGGAATGTATTAAAGCTTTCGAATTATGCTGGCCAAAGATCAATCCTTCACCGGTGCTTGCAGGAACGTTTATTGACTGTCTTATTAACGGGAAAGACATTGGTCAGGGCGGACCCAAATATAACAATACCGGATGTATGGGAGCATGTCTTGCAAATGCAGTTGATTCACTTATGGCTGTAAAGAAACTTGTTTTCGAAGAAAAACGCTTTACTATGAAAGAATTGATAGATATTCTTAAAAATGATTTTCAAGGAGAAGAGCAACTTAGACAATATATTATTAACCGGATTCCCAAGTGGGGTAATAATAATACAGAAGTAGATGACCTCTCTAGGAGTATAGTAAACTTTTATACTGACAAGGTTAATAATTCCAAGAATAATAGAGGGGGGAGTTTCCAGGCCTCAATGTTTACCTTGGATTACAGGTTTATGTTTGGCAAAGTTACCGGATCCCTACCTGACGGAAGAAAAGCTGGTGTTTACCTGGCTCCTGGAGTAAATGCTATGACTGGAATGGATAAGAGTGGCGTTACAGCACTTATTAATTCTGTTACTAAAATTGATTTTACAGATATCCCCAATGGATCGGTGATGGATGTCAACCTTCATCCTACAGCAGTAAATGGAAGAGAAGGACTTGTTGCCTTAGTAGCACTTATAAAAACGTATTTCCAGAAAGGCGGCTATGGAATTCAGTTTAACATTTTTGATACTGAAATGCTGAAAGCTGCGCAGCTTCATCCCGAAGAGTACTCTACTCTTCAGATAAGGGTTACCGGCTGGAATGTTTATTTTGTTTCTCTTTCGGAATACGAGCAGAACCAATTTATTGATGAGAATAAGCATCGCATTTAAAAAATCTACCTATTTATTGTGAGGTATAAGCATGGAAGTACAAAAATCAGAAGTAAAAGGCCGTATATTTGATATAAAGTTCTTTGCTATTCATGATGGCCCAGGTATAAGGACAACTATATTTTTAAAAGGATGTCCACTAAAATGCATATGGTGTCATAATCCTGAAGGCATAAGTCCCAAAGAAGAAATTGCATATATTACAAAAAAATGTGTGGGTTGCGGGGTTTGCTTTAAAGTATGCCCCAATGGTGTTTACGGCGTATCAGAAGCTGGGACAAGAATTTTTCAAAGAGATAAATGTAAAATGTGTCTCTCATGTATAGATTCCTGCTATCCACAGGCCTTAATGTTATATGGAAAAGAAGTAACTGTAGCTGAAGTGATGGAAAAAGTTCTTCAAGATAGTGATTTTTATAAAACCTCAAATGGAGGGATTACCTTATCGGGAGGAGAACCGCTAACTCAAGCTGAATTTTCTGCTGAGCTTTTAAAAGGCTGCATAGATAAAGGCATTCATACCGCGGTGGACACTTGTGGATATGTAAGGTGGGAGTCTTTTGAGGCAGTACTTCCCTATACTAAGATGTTTCTTTATGATTTTAAGCACATCGATGATGAAGCACATATAAAATATACAGGTGTCTCAAACCAGCTTATAATTGAAAATCTTGTGAAGCTTGGTAGTCGGGGCGTTCCAATTGAAATAAGGATACCTGTCATTCCAGGTATAAATGATAATGCCGAGTATGCTAAAAGAACCGGTGAACTACTGGGAAGGATTCCTGCAATTACTGCAGTAAGGCTGTTAAAATATCATAACTTGGCGAAATCAAAATATATATCCTTAGGTAAACCCGAAAGGATGCCTGAAACTTCAGATAATCAATCTGCAAAAATCGATGAATATGCGAGTTTTCTTGAACAATATGGACTAAAGGTTTTCAACCCAAATAAAGAGGAGCTGTAAAACATGAGTATGAGGTTGCAAGGAAGAGTTGTGACGTCAGGGTAGCCTCAGGGGGGACCATAAATCATCATTAATAGAATCCATTGCAACAGGGGGTATCATGGGGTATATATATTTGGTTATTGCTTCACTGATGTGGAGCTTTGTAGGTATTTTGGTAAAAACAGCCTCAAGTATGGTAGACAGCAGTGTTATTACCCTGTGCCGATTTTTTTTTGGTGCTGTTCTTCTAGCATGTTTTCTGCTAATTAAAGAAAAAAGGCTCCGGGTATTCTGGAGGGACAAATGGATCTGGGTCGGTGTCATTGGAAAGAGCGGAAATTATATTTTCGAAAATATAGCAATTACCATGGGTTTTGCCTATGGTAATGTTGTGGTATGGCCTGTACAGGCTATTTTTCTTACAGCTGTATCTGTTTTGTTTTTCCAAGAGAAGATGTATTTTCGCAAGGCACTGGCTGTTATGTTATGTATTGCGGGAGTCATATTGATAAGTTGGAGAGGATTGCCGATAAAGCAATTTTGGGGAGCCAACCTAATTCCTTTGGGTTTGTTTGCAATTGCTGCTATTGGAGCAGGTATTCACGTCATCAGCCAAAAGAAGCTCGTACAAAATATGGATTCCTTACATATGAATTTTTCAGTTTTTCTACTATCTTCAATGCTGACTGCAGTTCCGGTTCCCTTTACATTAAAGGTATCGTCCCATGCCAATATATTGGCGGTATGTTCCCTTGTGGGTCTTGGCATCATAACGGGAGCAAGTTTTTACTTGTATGCAGAAGCATTGAAACGGATTCCATTTCTCATAGCAGTTACTATCAGCAATATAAGTGTTATATTTACGCTTATATGGGCTTGGCTATTTTTCCATGAAGTGATTAATATGTATATGATTGCAGGTGCTGCTATCATGTTGGTAGGTCTTATACTTATCAATATTCCCAAAGATCTAGCAAAAAAGGAGGATAAAATTTATGAAGAAGCTTCAAATTAGAGTAGATGCAGGAAATCCTTTAAATGAATTAAAGCGTGCATGGAGGTATATCGGCTATGACGAATGCAATTACACCCAAGCTCCAGAGGGGAAAGAGTTGCTGCGCAAGTTTGGACAACTTAAGGATGCGCCGTATTATGTAAGAACCCATCACCTGTTTTGTACAGGTAATTGTCATGGCACCTACAAATGGGGTTCTGCCAATATATACAGGGAAGACAAGCAGGGAAATCCCATATATAATTGGGAAGTGGTAGATGATATCATGGGTATCCTGCTTGAGAGCAATTGTAAGCCTTTTTTCGAGCTGGGTTTTATGCCCATGGATTTGATTAATCCAGAGCTTTTTCAAGGACTGAACGATTGGGAAAAGTACGACAGTTATAGGGGTAAATTCTGGTCCTATCCGCCTAAGGATTATAAAAAGTGGTATGACCTAGTATATCAACTTGTGACGCATTGTGTGGAGAAATTTGGGGAAACTGAAGTGCTAACCTGGTATTGGGAGTTATGGAACGAGCCTGATATTTCTTACTGGAGGGGTACCTTTGAAGAGTTCTGCATGCTTTACGACTACACGGAAGCCGCCGTACACTGCGCACTTTCTGCAGCTAGGCTGGGTGGACCGGCTACTACGGGACCACAGCAGGGCAGTTCCTCCCAAGTGTTTCTTAGCAGATTTTTGGAGCATTGCGCCAGCGGTAAAAACTATTACTCAGAAGCAGTAGGAGCCCGTCTGGATTATGTGACTTTTCACGTGAAAGGTGGCGCTTTTCCGTTTCATCCAGATGCACCGAAAGCAACGCCTTCCCTAAAGAGTTTTACCCAGCAGGTTAAGCTAGGATTGGAAACCATAAAGGAACATGGCTTTGGTGACCGTGAGGTGGTTTTATCCGAGGCGGACCCAGATGGCTGGGCGGCAGGCGGAAGGTATGACAACATAAATATGAATTACAGAAATACTGAGTATTATGCCAGCTATGTGGCTGCAGGTTATCATATGATTGAAAAGCTTGCAAAAGAGATGCACATGGATGTGCGACCGTTGGCTTGGGCTTTTATGTTCGTCGGAGAAAGATGCTTCGAGGGTACTCGTACCTTTTCCACCCAGGGAATAGACAAAGCTGTATTAAACTTGTTCAAAATCTATGCCAAAATGGGTTCCAGAGAGCTTCCATTTTCCTGCTCCGAGGATAAAGATGTGCTTTTATATCAAGATGATTTCGGAACAAGAGAAGCACCCCTTGTATCTGGGATGGCTGCAACGGATGATAACCACGGTGTCCAGGTGATGGTATTCAGCCATCACGATGATTGGGATACCCCGGTGGATCAGGAAGTGGAAGTAACGGTTGAGAACTATACTTTTGCAGAGAAAATAAGATATAAGCATTCCCGGATAGACAAACTGCACAGTAATGCTTATACCGAATGGATTAAGCAAGGCAAACCAAACTACCCTACGAGTCAGCAATATGAAGAAATAAAAGCAAAGGATACGCTAGAACTCTTAGGATCTGAAGAGACGATGGAAGTGAAGAATGGAAGTGTACATATAAAATTCAATCTTCCAGCCCATGCCATCTCGCTTATTGAAATTTGCAGGGAAGCATAAGCCTATTATTTGACCTTAATCCCAGATCTTGCCGTAAAAACTAGATTATAAAGTTACATTTGGAAATAGATGCTTTTAAAGCACTAATTATAAGAACTTAAGTTTCGCAGCATGAAAAAACAATAAAAAAGTTAAAATATTTACGTACAAAAAGGTATAAAAGCCGCATGAACACTAGGTTTTATGGTATAATTAGGTGTAGTCCAAATTAGCCAAAAAGGAAGCGTTATCATGCGA
>DATCIH010000047.1:0-18430 GCA_036507955.1 Clostridiaceae bacterium
ATAATTAAATTGCCTAAACATATTTCGGAAAAACTGTTGGTTAAAAAACCAGCTTAAAACTAAATAATATTACTGTTTACCATTATACAATCACTGATATATAAGGGTTTAGAGCTAATTTTATCCTGCGAAGTATGAGTAACACATTTAACAGCAGGAATTTGTTCCTGCTGTTTTTCATGTTATTCAATATACTAATTACCGTATATATGCCTCAAAACTGAAGTTGTTGAAGATATAATAAATTTATGAAAAATATATTATATCTTCATAATGAAATTGACTAGCTTTAAATTCAGGTACAAAAACTGGATCAGTTTTTGTCGTAAAAAGAAACTTGACAAAGTATAAAAATAACCGTATAATCTACTCATGATTAGACTACTTACAAGTAGGCTAATCATGAGTAGATTGTTAAGAATAGAGAGGATATTTATGTTTATAGGTAGAGGAAATGAGTTAGGGGAATTAAATAGATTATATTATAAAGATAGTTTTGAAATGGCAGTAATATATGGGCGACGAAGAGTTGGAAAGACTTCTCTAATCAATGAGTTTTGCAAAGATAAGTTAAATATATTTTATGTAGCTATAGAACAAAATAACAAAGGGGCTCTGGAAAGTTTTTCAGAAAAGGTTCTTGAGATATTACCTGAGGCCAGTTCCTTTATTGATGTATTTATATCTTGGGAAAAAGCTTTTGAATATATTGCAAATCAATCTAAAAATCAAAGAATTATTCTAGCCATAGATGAATATCCATATATTGCAACTGGAGATCAATCTATTTCTTCAGTACTGCAAAAAATAATTGACACTAAATTTTTAAGTTCAAAGTTATTTTTGATTTTATGCGGATCATCCATGAGTTTTATGGAGAATCAAGTGCTAGGATATAAAAGTCCACTTTATGGTAGAAGAACAGCTCAATTCAAAATTGAACCTTTTGACTATATAGATAGTAGAAAGTTTTTTCCACAATATTCTTTAGAAGAACAAGTTATAGCTTATGGAGTGGTAGGTGGCATACCTCAATATCTTAGTAACTTATCAAAAGAGAGCAACTTAATTGATGGTATTTATTATAATTATTTCAGAAAAGATGGTCACCTGTTTGAAGAGACCTCAAGCATTTTAAAACAGGAATTAAGAGAGCCGGCAATGTACAATAGTATAATAACAGCTGTAGCTTATGGAGCTAGTAGGCTTAATGAAATCGCAACAAAAACAGGAGAAGAAAGCAAAAAATGTTCTAAATATTTGAGTACTTTAATTGACTTGCACATAGTAAGAAAAGAATATCCGGTAGGAGTTGAAGTAAGCCGTAGTGGTATTTATAGTTTGTGTGATAACATGTTTAAGTTTTGGTATAAATTTATTCCAGAAAATATGACTAATATTGAAGCTGGCATGGGAAAAATAATTATAGATAAAAAAGTTATTCCTCAACTATCAGATTATATTGGTAGGATTTTTGAAGAAATATGTATTCAATATATGATTAGAAGAAATAAAACGTTATCTCTTTCCATTATGTTTGATATGATTGGTAGATGGTGGGGAAATAATCCAATAAAAAAAATGCAAGAAGAAATTGATATATTAGCAAAATCAGGAAACATGGCCATATTTGGAGAATGTAAATGGCGAAATGAATTGCTCGGTGTAAGTGTATTGAATAGCTTAATTGAAAAGAGTGGAGTTTTAACTCAATATGAGGATAAATATTATATATTGTTTTCGAAATCTGGATTTACCATAGAACTATTAGATATAGTTGCTACTATGGATAATGTTGAATTAGTGGATTTAAATAGATTGTATGCGATTGAGTAAGTGAAATTTAAAATAGTTTTTTAATGGGTGATACCCTGTAGGAGGTGATTGGAAATCAGCTCCTTACTATAAATCACTCCTTTTGTGTATTGTATCATTGGAGTTAGCTCTAATGTCAACAACAAAATATATCGCTATAGATCCATCTATTTGTTTCTCAATTAAAAATAGTGATATATTGGCTAAAATGGGTCAAAAACCTTGTAGAATATTTAGCTCGGTTAGAATATTTATGATTTATGAAACTCCATTTTTGCCTGTGATTTTAAGCATTATGTTTCATAAGAGGTTTAAAGATATTTTTCATTAGATAAAGCATCTATAGTAAACATATTGATTTCTGTAATAAGGATGTATGTTAGAGAGCAAGACAAGAATTTGTCCTTGCTAAAGGATACAGATTAGGTGATTGCGAATAGCAAGAGGGTCACTATGCTCATATAGCTTTTATATTCTCTAAGATACATCAATGTATTGGGGATTTTCACCAAGCTCTTATAAACCCCTTCAAAGCCATGAACAAAATAAGGAAGATAATTTTTATTGAATAAAAGTCGAATTATCAATATAATTGAAATAATATAGAAAAACAGTCTAAAACTTTGTCATGGGAGTAAGGGAAATGGGAATTTTTGATCGAGACGATTCTAGAGAAATTAAAAAAACTAAGAACCTAGTGCAAGTTGAAAGTAGACATATCAATTGTAATAATTATTTTGAAATTAATCATTCAATAATGCTTGTTATTGATCCAGAAACAGGGATAATAGTGGATGCAAATCCTGCTGCCTGCTCTTTTTATAAATATAATTATGAAGATATTATCAAGCTAAAAATTAGTGACATTAATACACTTTTAATTGAAGAACTTGCGATTGAACTGAAACTTGCCATTATAGAACATAGAAATTGCTTTTACTTTAAACATCGATTAGCAAATGGTGAAATCAACCTTAATGGCAAATATTATTGATATTGGGATCAAAAATAAAGATATTACTTACATCTCTTTAGTAGGTAGAATAATGTTACTGGCGGCATTTCTAGGAATTATAGGGGGAATAGGTTCATCTATGTTCACCCCAATTGCTTCTATGAGAATGGGCGAAAATCTAAGGCAAGGTATCTTTGATAAAATACAGACTTTATCTTTTCTAGAGATAGACAAGCTTAAGACTTCTTCCCTTATCACAAGACTAACCAATGATGTAACCCAAGTCTAGAACATGATGCTTATGGCACTTAGAATTATGGTGAGAGCACCTTTTTTGTGTATAGGTGGAATCGTTATGGCTGTTTTATTAAGTCCTAAGTTATCACTTATATTCTTAGTAATAATACCTATAATGATTATATTTATGATTATTATAATTAGAAAATCCTTCCCAATGTTTTTATCTGTACAAGAAAAGATAGATAGAATTAATGTAGTTTTACGTGAAAGTATTTTAGGCGTCCGCGTCATAAAAGCTTTTACTATAGAGGATAAGCAAGGGGAGAGATTTGATACCGCAAACTATGATTAAATGGATAAAAGTATCAGAACTCAGAATATGAACCTACTATTGTGGCCAATTGTAACCTTAGTAATGAATTTAACTGTTATCGCAGTATTATGGTTTGGTGGCAATATGGCAAATAGTGGTACACTCCAAATTGGCAAAATAATGGCTTTTATAAATTATCTTATTCAGCTAATGAATTCTCTAATTATGTCTGTTAATGTAATTGTAAATTTTTCTCGAGCAAAGGCTTCAGCTGATAGAATAAATGAAGTATTAAACACTATACCCTCCATCCAAAATAGTGAGGCTGCAGTTAATATTGTGAGCTTCGATGTAGAATTTAAATGTGTATCTTTTAAATATAATGAGCACAGTGATTATGTGTTAAAGGATATATCCTTTAAGGCAAAACAGGGGCAGAAGATAGGAATTATCGGTGCTACAGGTTCAGGCAAAAGCTCCTTTATAAGTTTAATTCCAAGATTATATGATGCCACTGAGGGTCAAGTCTTAATTGGTGGAGTTGATGTTAAAAATCTAAAATTACTGGTACTATTGAAGAAAATTTAAAGTTTGGTAATGCTAATGCAACTATGGAATTATTAGAAAATAGCGTGTGTGATGCCCAGGCATATGAGTTCATAAGTAGTAAAGAGAATACATATAAAAGTAGGGTAGAACAAATAGGTAAAAATTTATCAGGAGGACAAAAACAACGTCTTTCTATCGCAAGGACTCTAACAAAGAAACCTAAAATTCTTATATTAGATGATTCTTCAAGTGCACTCGATATGGAAACGCAAGCAAAACTTCAGAATTCAATAGGAAGCAGTATGCTAAATAGCACTGTATTTATTATTGATCAAAGGATTTCAGGGGTAATGGGTGCTGATAAAATATTAGTTTTAGATAATGGAAAAATATCAGCAATGGGTAAGCATAAAGAATTATTAAAAAGCAGTGAAATTTACCGAAGTATAGCTGTTTCACAGTTAGGTGAGGAGGTGATTTTCAATATCTAATAAGGAAATTACCCTTAGACAAGGAAACTACCATACTAACATGTTTAAGGAAAAGAATGCAAAGCTTAAGAACCCTAAGGTTGCAATCAAAAGATTGTTAATGTATATGAGCAATAAAAAAGGGTGACATGTTAGGACTTTCAAGAATATGTTTTGTGCTAGGAGTAATTTATCTTGTTAGTGCAGCTGCAACCTTTATTCAAAACAGATTTATGGTAAGTATAGCACAGACGACTTCCACCGCTATAAGAAAAGATTTGTTTTATAATATGCAGAAACTTCCTTTAAATTACTTTGATACTCATTCAAGTGGAGACTTAATGAGCAGATTTACAAATGACGTAGATAACATAAATATGACTTTATCTCAAAGTATAACACAACTTTTTTCTGGGATTATAAATATAGTAGGAATGTTTATAGCAATGATGCTTTTAAGTCCTTTACTTACACTTATAGGAATGATAACCATACTGCTTTTGCTTATAATAACAAAACTTATAGTCAAAAAAACCCAACCATATTTTGTTAAACAACAAAAAGAGTTAGGCAATTTAAATAGTTATATTGAAGAAATGATATCAGGACAAAAAGCCGTATTACTCTTTTCACAAGAGGATAAGGTTAAGAAGGAATTCTCTATAATAAATGGAAGACTTACTAGAAGTGCAATTTTTGCTCAGGCCTTGTCAGGATGTATGGGACCGGTGAGCAATTTTATAAATAATATTACTTATCTTATTCTAGCAGTTTGTGGTGGATATTTTATTATTTCTGGTATGAACATTACCATTGGAATATTATTTACCTTCATTCTTTATATGAGAAGTTTTTCACGCCCAATTAACGAAATACTTAATATATTTAATCTAATACAATCTGCATTAGCAGGTGCGGAAAGGGTATTTGAAGTTATGGATGAATCTAAAGAAGAAGACAGCAAAGAGGCAAAAACTATAGAAACAATAAAGGGTGAGGTTTCTCTTTCGAAAGTTGATTTTTCCTATATTCAGGGAATACAAATACTTAAAAATATAAGTATTGAAGCTAAAAGAGGCCAAACTATAGCTATAGTTGGACCAACTGGTTCAGGGAAAACAACAATTATAAATTTACTTACAAAATTCTATAATATAGACAGTGGAGAAATAACATTTGATGGGGAGAACATTAATAATATTAAAAAAGGAAGTCTTCGGAAATCAATATCAATAGTATTACAAGATACATTTTTATTTTCAGAAAGTGTTAGTGAAAATATAAGGTATGGAAGATTAACTGCTACAGATAAAGAGGTTCAGGAAGCTGCAGAGCTTGCTGATGCACATCACTTTATTAGGCAATTACCGGAAGGGTATAATACTATACTGTCAGATAATGGAAGTAATCTATCCCAGGGACAGCGTCAACTCTTAGCAATTGCAAGAGCAATATTAGCACAGTCCTCAATTCTTATTCTTGACGAAGCAACCTCATCAGTTGATACTCGTACTGAAATAGCTATACAAAAGGCTATGCTTAACTTAATGAAAGGTAAGACAACCTTTGTTATAGCTCACAGATTAAGTACTATCAGAAACTCAAACCAGATAATTGCAATAAAAGATGGGGAGATAATTGAAAGTGGTACCCATGATGAACTTTTAAAGAAACAAGGCTTCTATTCAAACCTTTATAACAGCCAATTTGCTGGATTTAATAGCTATAGAGAATGTTCATAATTTAATGTATAATTCAATTAGGTATAAATAAAGTTTATATCAGATTACAAAGGCTAAAAAGAGAGGTAGAATTATGATAAAAGCAACTGAAAATAATGAATATTATGAATTGGATAATCCTACTAGTATGCCAAAGGCTTCAGGGTTTTTATGGAATGAAAACATGATGATTCATATGAATTGCCGGGGATATGCGGTAGCTCAGTTTATGCAACCCGAACCTGCAAAATACTCATATGCGCCGAATTTAGAGGCTAAAACGTTTATGCAACCAGAACAACCTTACTATGCCCATCACCCTGGCCGCTTTGTTTATGTAAAGGATGAAGCTTCCGGTAAGATCTTTTCGGCACCTTATGAACCTGTTCGTGTCCTCCCTGATAAATATACATTTTCTGTAGGAAAAAATAATATCTTATGGAAGATTGAAAGTAATGATGTTCTAATAGAAATGAGTTTGAGTTTACCTAAAGATGATGTAATGGAGCTTTGGCGCGTTAAGGTGAAAAACCTTTCAAAAAATAAACGTAAATTAAGTATTTACCCCTATTTTACTATAGGCTATATGTCCTGGATGAATCAATCAGGTGAATATAAGCAGAATTTACAAGGGATTGTATGTTCTTGTATTACGCCTTATCAAAAATATCAAGATTATTCTAAGATTAAAGACTTTAAAGATAAAACTTTTTTATTAGCAGATCAAGAGCCTACAGCTTGGGAAATTAATCAAGAAACCTTTGAGGGGGAAGGTGGTATTTCCTTACCATCAGCTTTGCAAGAAGATCTGTTGTCAAAAGGGGATGCCCGTTATGAAATGCCAGTTGGTGTATTGCAATATAAAATAGATATGAACCCAGGTGAAGAGAAAGAATATCGGTTTATGTTTGGTCCTGCTAAAAGCGAAGAAGATATTGCTCATATCCGTGAACAATATTTTATAGATAAGAATGATACTGGGGAAGATGGTTTTACTTTAGCTGAAATAGGATATGCAAAATATATAGCAGAAGGAAGAGGGTGTATACAAATAAAAACACCTGATTCTGATTTAGATAATTTTGTAAATCATTGGTTACCTAGGCAAATGTATTATCATGGCAAAACCAACCGACTTACCACAGATCCACAAACTCGAAACTACCTTCAAGACAATATGGGTATGAGTTATATCAAGCCTAAAATTGCAAGAGATGCTTTTCTTCTTGCGATAAGTCAGCAAAATGAAAGTGGTGCCATGCCGGATGGTATAATTTTGCATGTAGGTGCTGAGTTAAAATATATTAATCAAGTACCTCACACGGATCATTGCGTTTGGTTGCCCATTTGCTTGAGTGCCTACTTAGATGAAACGAACGACTATGAAATATTAGATGAAATAGTTCCTTTTACACAAGGCACAGAAAAAGCATCAGTTTTTGAACATATTAATAGAGCAATGTATTGGCTTATTAACGATAGAGATGAACGTGGACTCAATTTTATTAAGCAAGGTGATTGGTGTGATCCTATGAACATGGTTGGCTACAAAGGAAAAGGTGTTTCTGGTTGGCTAACGATGGCGTCCTCCTATGCATTTATCATTTGGGCTGATATATGTAAAAATAGTGAACGACTGGATATGAGTAATAAATTTCTAATAGAAGCAGATAAAACTAATGCAGTAATAAATAAATATTTATGGGATGGGGAATGGTATGCCCGAGGAATAACAGATGATAATGTTATATTTGGTATTAGTAAAGATAAAGAAGGTAGGATTTTCATTAACCCTCAAGGCTGGTCACTTCTCTGTGGTGCAGCTGATAAATTGAAGGAAAAGAAGATAATAAAAGCTGTTAGTGAACAATTAGAAACGCCTTTTGGTGTTGAAAAGCTAGCTCCGTCCTATACATCAATGCGAGAGGATGTTGGACGGGTAACTCAGAAACATCCAGGAACAGCAGAAAATGGAGCAGTGTATAATCATGCAGCAGCATTTTATATCTATGCACTATACTCAATTGGAGAGAAAGACAATGCATTTCGTTTGCTACGAAAAATGATTCCAGGACCAGATCCTAAGGATATTATTCTGCGAGGCCAATTGCCTGTTTTTATACCTAATTATTATCGAGGTGCATATAAACAAATCCCACGGACAGCTGGACGCTCAAGTCATTTATTTAATACTGGAACAGTTACGTGGTTTTATCGTTGTTTAATAGACGGTTTATTTGGTCTACAAGGTAATAAAGAAGGACTTAGAATAAAGCCACAGCTTCCTTCTCATTGGCAAGAAGCATCTGTCAAACGTGAATTTAGAGGAGCAGTACTCAATATAGATATTAAGAGAGAAACAGGAATTAAAGTAACAGAAGTTTATGTGAATGGGAATTTCATTGAAGATGGCATCATAAAGGATTTGAAATCAGGCACAGAATATAAAGTTCAGGTGAAAATTCCATTCAAGTTGTGATAAATCTTTGTAAGCACATCTTATGGCTATAGCAAGGGTTGATATGCTCGCAGTTTTTGCACCTAGAGAACTAGAACTAAAGTCAAATAAAGGATCACCTAGCACTCTTTAGGTGATCCTTTATTGCATGGCTTAAATACTTCTAACAAATTTCCCTATTTCCATACAAGCTTCATCGCCTTCTGGAGTATCAAATATTGGAAAGCAATGAAACATTCCTTCCCATTCATGGAGCGTTACTTGAACTCCTGCTGCGATAGCTTTCTTTTCGAGTACAATTGCATCATCATACAACAGTTCCTCACTGCCTACATGAATAGACAACTTTGGAAAGTCTGTAAAATCTCCAAGTATAGGAGATACATAAGGAGACTTCATTTCTTCTACGCTACAATATAAACATGGAATTGGCTCAGTGCTGCGATATATTTGAAGAATATTATCAATTTCCGATTCTGGAAAGAAAGATCCAAGCATTGGATCCCTGTTAGTACGAGTAATTCTGGAGTCGTATCTACCATCAAAATCTACAAATGGGGAAAAGACACATACACCACCAGGAGTAGGAAAATAATGATCCTTTAAGTAAAGAGAGATACACAAAGCAAGATTTGCACCTGCAGACTCTCCGATTATGATTATGTTCTTAGGGGAATAGCCCTTCTTTAGTAACCATAAAAAGGTTGTAACACAATCCTCTAGATGTGCAGGAAATTTGTACTCTGGACATCTCCTGTAGTCGATAGAAAAAGCATCTACCTTTGCATTACATACTATATTTCCTGTCATAAATCGTCTAGCTAATGCGGAACCTGTGTTAAATCCACCACCATGAAGAAATAAAATAACCTTATCCTTTTGTTTCTCTGGGTCAGTATTTAGATATTGAAGCCACTCACCACTCACCCCATCAGCATTGTTAGGAATTAAAGTAAGTTTATCTTTTAGTGGAACTTTCCTTGCATTTTCATCAACCATTTTTCTTTCAGCATAGATTCCTTGTATTTCAATTAATAAGGGATCGACCTTTCCATTTATAGAATCTTTCCTAGTTATTTCCGATGCTTCTTTCCCTTTTCTAAGCATTTGGATAACTTGTTGTGCTTCTTTACTAAGCATTGTAAATACCTCTTTTCATTAATTAATACTTTTATTATACCATAGCATAAGGACGCATACCGCAACCACCCTAGATTTGCCAGCCTTTTTTAAAGTAGGCCAAAGCCTTGCTGTTAATTAATTGATAATAAAGAGTTAAAACTCATAGTTTAAAAATGATGAAAACAAAAAACCATTATCTTTTCTCAGATAATGGTTTTTTGTGATTAAGACTGTTGTATATGATAGTCTTTATCTATAATTAGCTTTTTAGCAAATTGATTATTGAATCTAATTTGGAATTTATTTTTTGTAATGTAGGTATTTTGCTTGTTTGTAATGAGGGTATATTCTGAAGTTCAGAGACTAAAGCTACATAGTCTTTATTGGCTTTGTCAGTTTTTATACTTGCTCTATCAGCAGTCATAGTTACGTTAGTTGCCTTTAATATAGTTCTATTGGATTTAATTACAGTTCGCTGAGTCTTTAAGGCATCTTTTTTAGCTTTTAAGGTTTTACTTGCCTTATCCTGTGCTATTAAAGTCTTAACCTCTGCAAGCTTTACTTTTATCTCATCTCTAATTGCTTGGTTTGTATTATAGTTTGCTTTAATAGTAGTTCTTACTGCTTTGATTTGATCTGCGAAAGGGGCTCTAGCTGAGTCAGCTTCTGTTGCAGTTGTTGATGCCGCAGCTGGGCTAGCTGTTAATACTGCTGCGCTAACACCCACAGGTATTAACATTGAAAGTGCTAATGCAATAGGTATAATTTTTTTTATCATAATATTTATCCCTCCTAAATTTGTTCTACAAGACTAATTATAAAGGTAAAGTGTGGTAATAATATTAAGTAATCGTGTGAAATTGTGTGAAAGCATATGTTAAGCTGACTTTTGTTGATATAATCAAATTAGTTACGTTAGTAAGGGGATGTTTTAAACCTATGAACTATAAAATATATTTAGTAGAAGATGAAGAAAACCTAAATGATATATTAAAATTATATCTGGAAAAAGAGGGGCTACAGGTAACTTCCTTCTTAAATGGGGAAGAGGCTAGAAATAGTATAGATAATAGCCCTGACTTATGGGTGTTAGATATTAGTCTACCTGACATCGACGGGTTTCAGATTTTAAAAGAAATACGGGAAAGGGATAAGGATGTTCCTGTTATATTTATATCAGCAAGAGATAAATATATTGATAAGATTATTGGGCTGGAAATGGGGAGTGATGATTACTTAGCAAAACCCTTCCTTCCTAGAGAACTCATTATAAGGGTTCAGAAGCTACTTAATAGGGCTTATAACAACGATAGGAATAAGGATGTAGTAATAATAGAAAGCTATTCTATTGACTTGGAGAAAAGAATAGCAAAGCTTAAAGAGGAAGAGGTGATTATGACCTCTAAAGAATTTGATCTATTAGTGCTTCTGATAAATAAGAAAGGTGGAGCAAGTACGAGAGATCAAATATTGAGTGCTTTGTGGGGAAATAATTATTTCGGAAGTGACAGGGTTGTAGATGATTTGGTTAGAAGACTAAGAAAAAAAATGCCTGAATTAAAGCTTGAAACTATATATGGTCACGGATACAGATTATCCGTTTAGAAAGGATGTAGTATGAATAAGTTAAAAAATTGGCCTCTGTCACTGCAAATATGGATGATATTCACATCAGTAATTGTAATTATATTTGTTTTATTATCTATTTATTTTTCTATAAGTATTAGAAGTCTTTTTACCAATGAAATCTATACAACTATAGAAACAGCTCAGGAAAATTCAATCCAAAAATCCACTGATGGAGTTAATTCAACGGATGAGTTAAGTATAGGTCCAGTAAGCAATGATATTCGAGAGGTTAGTAATATAAAATTCAATTATACAAACGATGCAGCAAACCAGCTAAAGATAGCGAAGTTTATGCCTAATAAAGTAGTTGGGGATCTTTTCCTAAAAAAGTTGAAAAAACAGGCACAAAATCAGACGAGTGTAACTCAAAGATATATTGAAAGAACAGGTTCTGGCAGGATACTATATGTTATAAGGGTAAATGGTATCAATAAGAAAGGGAACTTTATTGTATCCTATATGTGGGATACGTACAGGAACTCCTTAGTTTCCGCTTTTATGAAGAAATTATTTGCTGTAATGATTATTGCATTAATTATAAGCCTAATGGCTGCAAAATACTTAGCCCATAAGCTTACAGTGCCCTTAAGAGAACTAGATAAAAATGTTAAAAATATAGGAAGTAAGCAATGGCATGAAAGTATTAACTTAGACAGAAATGATGAAATAGGAGAATTATCAAAATCAATAGAAGCCATGAGAGTGGAGCTGATTAAACAGGATGAGTATGAACAGACAATGCTGCAGCAAGCCTCCCACGATCTAAAGACGCCACTTATGGTAATACGAAGTTATGCAAAAGCTGTAGAGGATGGCATTTATCCAAAGGGCACCTTAGAAAGCACTATGAAGGTTATTAATGCTGAAGCTGAAAGAATGGAGAAGAGAATTAAAAACTTACTTTACTTCACTAAAATTAAATATATATCTAAGCATCCGAAACAGTTTAAAGAGATAAATATTAAGAATCTGGTGGAAGGAATTGTTGACAATTTCATCTATAATGAGAAAGATATAAGGTTTGTTTTAGATATAAAGGACATTAAAGTAAAAGCTGACGATGATCAATTAACTGTAGTATTTGAGAATTTAATCGACAATGAACTAAGATATGCAAAGAGCTTAATAAAAATAACAATATACGAAGAGGGAGAGCAACAATATATCATTATATATAATGATGGGATAAAAATTCCTGATAATAAACTAAGCAATATATTTGGTGTTTTTGAAAAAGATAAAGGTGGTAACTTTGGACTTGGCCTTGATATTGTAAAGAAAATAGTAAACATGTATAATGGAAATATAATAGCACAAAACGAAGAAATAGGTGTATCCTTTATAATTACGTTAAGAAAACACAAATGAAAACCCTATATGAATAATTATTTTAATTAAGTGAGGATATTTTATATGAATGAAACATTAAAATTACTAAATAACAGGTCATCCTTAAGGAAATATGATAGTAAGCCTGTAAGTTCAGAGGACCTACAGTACATTTTAGAGGGAGCCATGAGGGCACCTACTGCTGGTAATATGATGACTTATTCTATTATTGTAATTGAGGATAAAGAAAAGAAAGAAATACTTAGCCGAAGCTGTGATAATCAGCCATTTATAGCAAAAGCACCTCTAGTTTTAATTTTTATAGCAGATTATCAAAAATGGTTTGAATATTATAAGGTTAATGGAGTAAAGGAATATTGCGTTAAAAACAATCTTCAGTTTTTAGCACCTTCAGAAGCCAGCCTTTTCCTAGCTATTGAAGATGCTATAATTGCAGCACAAAATGCAGTGATAGCTGCAGAAGCTATTGGTATGGGTTCATGTTATATTGGTGATATAATGGAGAAATATGAGTTTCATAAAGAGCTTCTTAAACTGCCTAAATTTGCATTTCCAGTAGCTATGCTATGCCTTGGTTATTACCCAGAGGATTATAAGATTAAGCCAAGAGAGAGGTTTAAGCAGAAGTATGTAGTATTTAATGAAGAGTACAAAATGTTATCCCCAGAAGAAATACAGGATATGCACAAAGAACTAAACTCCCGGCATATAGAAGGCAATAAATATAATGCAGAAAATTATGCTCAGATGCATTATGCATTTAAAACTGGAGCAGATTTTTCTGTGGAAATGGCGCGTTCGATTAGAGAAGTTTTAAAAAACTGGAATGGTGAAGAATTGTAAATTATGAAATGTGGATACATGGAATTAAGCTATTTAGAACACTCACTATCTGTGGGTGTTTTTTTATACTACGGATTATCTAGATAAGACTGTTAATATGTCCTTTGATAACTGTAGTTTATGACTTATGGAAATAATATTATTTACTATTTTATACATAAATAGTAATATAGTAATAACATAATTTCTATTACATTTAGATTGGTTAGAAAGAAATTGTTGCTTGAAAAGTAAGAAAGAATTGGAGGTATTAACTTGTTATTTTTACCTAAATTATTTGTTATTGCAATTATATTTATTTTACCGTTAGCAGTAATCATTTATGTTTTATATCTTCTTATCAGGGCATTAAGAATATATATAAAAAAAAATCCGTAATATTCTATGATGCTTCAGTATAATATGCCAAATTAGCTGAAAGGTGGAGTTTAAATGAGTTTCTATGTTTTAGGACAGATAACAGGTTGGGTAGTTAATATTATCTATATAGTAACACTTGTTGTGGTGATTAGATTAGCTGTTAAAGCAACTGAAGCACTCGATATGTATATAACTGATAAGACAAATAACAAATCATTGTAAATATTTAGGATTAGGTATCTTGAAAGGTAATCTTACAAGTATGTTTGGGGAAACTGCAAAATAATAGAAACTAAACTTTTATCTAGCAATGAAGCTTAATAAATTTAGTATTAGTATAAAAATACTAACATTTTTAAATTTGTCTAATGTTTATGGGGGAAGAATTTAAATGAAATTAAAATCAAAAAAAGGCTTATTGATCTTTTTGATTATAGTTATATCTTTTGTAATATTCTGGCTAAAGCCAAAATCTATCTATGAGACCTATCATATGAATAGAGAGAAGATAACTAAAATTGAATTCTTTGACTTAAGAAACAATCCTCATATGGTTACTATAAGTGCTAGAAACAAGATTATTGATTTCTTGAAATATATTGATGAGATTAAGATAGGAGGTTCCCGACCAAGCATCATCAATTCTAATGAAATCAATGTCATCAGAATTTACGTCAATGATAAATTAGTAATTAAGATGTGTCCGACATCTACTTTTATGTTAGAAATTAATGGGTATGAATACTTTACCTATAGAAATGGCTTATCGTATGAAATAATTGACAAAACATTGTCTTCTAAAATAGTTAATAATTTTATAAGCTCAAAATAACAACTAAATTTCAAGCTAAGATTGTTTAATATTTGTATTGATAAGAGAATTTCATTGATGGATTTCCTACCAAAACCACCAAATGAAGAAGCGACAGAATGTGATTTGAGCAATTATAAAGTAATTAAAAAGGCTTTCTATTTTCCGTATATTATTACGGAGATGCATAAAATTTTTAATAATCTTAGGAGGCGAGAGCGCTTGCTTAAAGAACAAATGCAAGGTGTGTTAAATATGTTGGGATTAAATATTATTAAACACCCTATATTTTATAACTGTCATAATGGCATTCGCTTTGAAATTGGTTTGGGAGAGGTATATGGCAATGATATGAAACCGCGAAAAGAATATATTGAAAATGCATTGAGTCGTGCCATTACTATATATAATAATGGAATACGGTGCCCTGCGATTTTAATGTGGGAAGTGTATCCACAAAATGATAAAGAAAAAAAAGTCTTGAAATTCTTTTTGCAGAAAAAGTTGCACCAGTCTTGCCACAGGAAGAATCCTCTCAAGAAGTGAATATGGATGGAAATACCCTTAGGCAAACTCAATTATTTTGGAATTTGAAAGAATCGAGAATACCAATAGACAAGGTGTTTCGAGAAATTATAATTGGTGATTTAGGCGGGTTACAGGAGTTTGTTTCATCAGTATATCTGTTTGCTATTGAAAACCATGTTATGTTGCATCTGTACGATGATAGAGGACTTGATATTGTTTCTCATTATAAGAATACATTGTTGCCACTTTATCAAGAACTAAATGCATGGATACTTGACTATGACCGTGAACACATAAATGAAATATTCTTAAAGTAGCATTTTATAGTAAAAAAAATCTAAACCAGTATTTTATTGTGAATCAACAATTATTAAATAAATATATTACTTTCAAATAATTGGGGGTTAATGATGAGAGATAATTTAATAAAAATGTCGTTTGCTAACCAAGAACTTAGGCGTAATGGTTTGCTATCCATCTTGAGAACACATGAAATACTCTTCACTTTAATACATAACAAGATAAGAGAACACTGGGTTGAAAATATTATTGTTTCAAAAAACGATGGTTGTCCAAGGTTAGTTATTGGAGCACATTATGATAGTCTAGATGGAAGCACTGGGGCTAATGATAACGCAGCTACAGTATGCATACTTATCGAATTAGCAAAAGCTTTTATTATCAATCCTCCAAAGTTACCAATTAACATTGTATTTTTTGACCAGGAAGAATATGCAGACCGAGGTAGCGAATAATATATACGATATACGAATAAATGTAATATTTTAGCAATGATAAATTTGGATGTATGTGGGGTAGGAGATCAAATTGTATTTGGACCTAGAAAGAATTTAACAAAAGGCTTGCTTGGAGATATGTTGACAGCTAGCAATCTTCTACAAAAACATAAAGCAAGAATTGTTGATTATATTCCGCCAGGTGATGAAATGAGTTTCGAGAGAGAAGGTATCCCCAATATATCCATAGCCATTCTTCCAAATAGTGAAATAGATGTTGTTATAAAACTTGCAGAGTACATGGAAAAGAGACAACGACCTCAGCCAGGTGAATTTACCATTATGCCTATGATTATGGAAACAATGCATAATGGACCTAGGGATTACACTGATATTGTTGAAGAAGGATCTATGAAAAAAGTATTAAATTTTCTCTTAGATGCGATATACTCTTATAACTAAACCGATTTATGGGATGATGAAACTTGGTAGATAATTTTGAAGTAAAGATTACTTAAACTTTTTAGGGCTAGATTTTTGAAAATCGGAGTTAGATATGTTAAGAATAGATATTGATTGAGCAAAATCAAAAATGAAGCTAAAAGCATCGATATGGAATTTAGTAGTGGTAATGTACCAGGTGGATATACCCTATTGAAGAAAAACTTAAATTATGGGCCGTATTTAAATGTATTGGTGAAACTGGGGACGGTATTGGAGAAACATGGGGGAAATCATGAAGAAGAAGAAATGATACTAATATAGCAGATTAAATAATAGCTTTTGCAATGGCAATTAATGAAATCATAAATATTATTGATTCCTTTAAAATCACTGTTAATGAAGTAAGTGTAGGATATTGTTTAAATTGACTGGTGAGAAGAATGGGGGGGTTCATATGATATGAACACACAAAATTTTATTTAACTATTGATGACGAACCGAGCAAGTCGGAGTCGCTAAACCTTCTTTAGACAATAAATTAAGAAGTGGAGGTATTATATTGAAAAATTTAGAAGAAAAATTTAAGCAGAAAAGGGTTATTTATGTAGCCGTATCTATAATAATAGGAATTGCTATAATACTATTTTTAGTAATTCAGAGCATGCATGATAAATCTAATGTGCACGTACTATTACCTATGTTAGGTCAAAATAAGCAAGTAGTTTTAGATAAGTTAGATATTAACAATGCTAAAGTAACATCTATAGGATATGAAGAATATTATACTTTAAAAACTGGCATTGAAACTGAAGAGGTTATCTTTACAAATGGTCTCTGTTCTGGTTATAGATTAACATTTAATGATGTTAAGTCTACTACTGATGAATTAAAAGCTACTATTGAAAGGGTCCATAATTTATATGGGAAAGAAGTATTGGTAGCTAGTAGATTAACCTCTATTTTAAGTAGTAAAAAAGGAATAGAATCCATTAAAGCTTTTTCCCGAAATAATGTATGTATGGGAGAATGGGGTATACCTGAGAACGCAGAAATCGAGAAAATCCTTTTAAGAGAAAGCACAATTCCGACATATGGTCTCGATCTTTTAGTGAGCTTAAGGAAAGTAAATAATGACTATCTTGTTACAGTTAAATATGTTGCAAATAGGAATGAAAAGAGAACCTACTTTTAGTAGAAAATAAAATGAGTTTTTGATGTCAATCTGAATAAAGTTGCAAATAAAGGAAGCCTATTTGACTTCCTTTATTAATTGTTAAACTAATAGAGTTATCTTGAATACATTTACTCCACTTTCAATAAAGTCTATACTTGAAAGTAGCTTTAGCCTTAAGATAAAGGGAAATAAATTAAACGTCTCTCCAGTGATAAACATGTGGTATATGGCGGTGAGCATCATCCTTGCGATTGCGATAATCGCTCGTTTCTTTCCTCGTCGTTTACTAATTTGTTCATATTTAATGTCTCACGATGGGGTTAAATCCCTCGCCTTAAGGCGAAACCTTTAGGAAGCCATAATAAAAGATGCAAGTATCACCAAACTTAGGGCAGTCTAAGAAAGAGGTGATGATATTGCAACATTATAGAAAGCTATCACATGTAACATACGATTTAAAGTATCATCTTGTATGGATAACAAAATACAGAAAGCCAGTTCTCAGTGGAAATATAGGAGAACGTACTAGGGATTTGATAAGACTTGTTTGTAAAAATAATGATGTTGAAGTACTGGCTGGTCATGTAGGTAAAGACCATGTACATTTGTTGGTATCAGTCCCACCAAATGTATCCGTAAGTAAGATAGTACAATATATAAAGGGATATACTTCAAGAAAATTGCTCATGGAATTCAAAGACTTGAACAAAAAATATTGGGGTCAGCACTTATGGGCAACAGGATATTTTGCCGCGAGCAGTGGCAATGTTACTGATGAAGTAATCATGGAATATATTCGCAATCAGGAGATTGATGAATTGCAAAAGAAAGACAATTTTTCTACAGAGAAACTTTAGGCTGCTTTAGCAGCAAACCCAACCCACCTGCTTTAGCGGGTGGTAGTTGAGTTT
>DATCIH010000048.1:0-41546 GCA_036507955.1 Clostridiaceae bacterium
AACTATATGTCACCTGATGAGTTTGAAATAGCATATGAAAAAGCAACCAAACTTAATCTAGCAATAGCAATTTAAATTTAAGGGAACTTCTAACAATAACTTTCTCATTTTAATTTGTACTTTTTATTGACATAGGACCAAAGTTGTATATAATACTGAGTTTACCATAAAATCCATCCTTTACTTCATCAGCTAAGATTAATATACATTTCCTTTCACTAGGAGCCTTATTCATTATAAAATTTAATCAATTCATTTTTTGTTGTATCAATTTCACTTATTATTTCATCTTCGAGTGAGTCGATTTTTTCATTTAATCTATTTATATTTTCTTTAATCTCACAGAAATTGTCTAATAATTCCTCATGTTCATCCTTAGAACTTATATTATCATTTACTTTCATAACATCAGCTCTAAGCTTTATTATTTCATTAATGTATTTATCTTCTTTATAAAATTCATATTCAATTCTTTTCCCGTAAGCTTTTTCAACTTTTTTTATATTCCATTCAACTTTTTTTCTATAGGAAGAATATAGTCTAGTAACTTTCTTCATTAAGGTTTCTAACTCTTTCATTTCAAATTGCAATCCTATAATTTGGTCATAAATATATTTTTCCATTTTATTTAGTTCTTCATCTTTAAGATTGCAATATTTACTACACCATCCTGCTACATCAAAATATATACTATCTATGTGTGTAAATGTGACTTTAGTAGAAATTGAATTTTCTTTGATATAATCCTGTATACAGTTATTTAATTTTTTAAATAGGTTATCATATTTCTCTAAAAATTTTGTTTCTAAATCTAGCTCAGTATAATCAAATTTAAACCCTTGTTCATAAATGTAAGGCTGTCCACCTTTTATTCTTTCATATCTACATGAAAATGTTTTAAACCAGATAATTTCATCTCTTACATCTTCAACCGAATAATTTTTTAACTTTATTGTTTTAAATAAGTCCTTCAGTCTCTTTAGCATAAAATAACAATCTTTTCTGTCATAAAATTTTCCATCTATCTTTTTCTCCATAAAATTTACAATTATACCTATTATAAAGAGAAGTAAGGTATATAAAGTACTGAAAACAAAAGTATCGCTTTTGTCAGTTAGGTTTAGATACAAACCTACATTTATAATAGTAATTAATATAACAAAGGAAACTATAATTTTTTTATATATCCTTTCCCATATATTAATAATAGTAAATCTCATTTTAACCCCACTTTTCAAACGAATTTTAATTTATTTTTCATATTTAATATCTATAATTTTTCTTTCCCACATCACATTAAAAGCATAAACAATTTTCCATATAATTTGAGTTTTTGCATATTTATACCTCATGTAATCACTAATATAACAATTATCTCACTAATTTTTAGTAATTGAAAGTATTTACCATTCTCTCTTTGCATTTATATTTTTATAACAGCATTAACAACTTTTGTTCATACCTAAATTAATTACTTCAATATTATGTCATTTATTAATAATATATAGTTTTAATTTAATTATATTAAATACACCTATCGAACATTATTTAGCTTATTCTAAATATTTGAATCATCTGTCTATCTATGTTCCATGCTAATAAAGTTCCCCACAATTCCCATAACTTCCCATGACCTCTCGCCCCTTCTCCCACCTTCATTCCAGCCCTATTTACAAATTCTGTATCCTAATAAAGTTCCCCACGAAAAAACCCCCTTTTTCCGACTTATCCACAGGTCAAAAAATAAAGATTACCCCCGAAATCATAATAAAGTTCCCCAAAATATCTATCCTCAAATCTTCCCTTTTCCTCAAGAATCTTTACCATTTTCCTCTCTGTCTTTTTTTCTCTTTCAACCTTAATTTCACCCAATTTCTTTATCAGAAACATCCCCTCAATCAATATATCTATTTCCCAATCTATCCATTTTCTCTATCTTTTTTTCTCTTTTTTTCTCTCCATGCCTTGATACATCTGGCTTTCTATCTATCCATGAATCTATCCCTTATTCTTTTTCTTATGTCTAGTCTGATATTTCTCCTGGTTCTTTATCTGGTTTTCTACGAGATTCAGTCAATTGAAAGCGGAGAAGGCTTAGCGAGTGCGTAAGCCGATAAGCTTTTGAAGCTTCTTCTATAATTTATCTATCTTCTTCTCTCTTTTTCTCTTCTTTTATCTGAGAAATATCTATCGACAACTCTGGCTTAAACCCGCTTGATATGGGGCTTGGACTTAATTGGAGGTTAGCTAATTCTGATTTTCAGGAGGAGTGAATCGTGAAATGAATTAAGAAGGGTGTTAGTTGGGAGGAAGATTTTGGCTGGGGCTTTTATTGATTTATAGGGGGAATGGGAGGCTGGAGGTAAGGATTGGGGTTTTGATATGGGGGAATAAGAAAGCCCCGTATTTAGCGTCTGAAAGCTAAATACGGGGCTTGATAATTGGGCTATTTCCGAAACTTTATTAGTAGTTTATGAAACTATTTTATTAGTTTTGGAACTTTATTATGATGACACATCTAAAATACTATCTATTCATTCCTTCTTCAATGGCAACAGCTACTGCAACAGATGCACCAACCATTGGATTGTTACCCATTCCTATAAGTCCCATCATTTCAACATGAGCTGGAACTGAAGATGAACCTGCAAATTGAGCATCAGAATGCATTCTACCCATTGTATCAGTCATTCCGTAGGATGCAGGACCTGATCCCATATTATCAGGATGTAGGGTTCTTCCTGTACCACCACCGGAGGCTACTGAGAAATACTTCTTCCCTTGTGCATAGCATTCTTTTTTATAAGTTCCTGCCACTGGATGCTGGAATCTGGTTGGATTCGTAGAATTACCAGTTATTGATACGTCTACTCCTTCCATATGCATTATAGCAACGCCTTCTCTTACATCGTCACAACCATAACATCTAACTTTAGCTCTTGCTCCATTAGAATATGCTGTTTCTTTAACGATTGTAAGTTCACTAGTATAATAATCAAACTTTGTTTGAACATAGGTAAAGCCATTAATTCTTGATATTATAAAAGCTGCGTCTTTTCCAAGACCATTTAATATAACTCTTAATGGATCTTTTCTTACTTTATTAGCAGCTATTGCAAGACCAATAGCTCCTTCTGCAGCTGCAAAGGACTCATGTCCTGCTAGAAAAGCAAAGCATTTAGTTTCTTCTTCAAGTAGCATAGCAGCTAAATTACCATGACCAATTCCAACCTTTCTATCATCTGCAACAGAACCTGGAATACAAAAGCATTGAAGCCCTTCTCCTAAGCTTACAGCAGCTTCAGCAGCTTTCTTATTACCTTTTTTTATTGCTATTGCTGCACCAACTATGTAAGCCCAACATGCATTTTCAAAACAAATAGGTTGAATACCCTTTACTATATTGTATACATCTATTCCCTTTTCATCACAGATTGCCTTAGCCTCTTCTACTGACTTAATGCCATACTTATTTAAAGTAGCTTCAATCTGTACAATTCTTCTTTCATAACTTTCAAATAATGCCATTTTTAATTTCCTCCTTATTATAAATTTTATTCTTCTCTTGGATCAATAACTTTTACTGCTTCATCAAATCTTCCATAAGAACTGGTAGCTTTTTCAATAGCTGCACTAGCTTCAGTTCCTTTTTTAATCATATCCATCATTTTACCGAAGTTTATAAATTTATAACCTATTACCTCATTATTTGCATCAAGAGCTACTTTACTAACATATCCCTCTGCCATCTCAAGATATCTTGTTCCCTTAGCCACAGTACCATACATAGTACCAACTTGACTTCTAAGACCTTTTCCAAGATCCTCAAGTCCAGCTCCTATAGGTAGTCCACCTTCAGAAAAAGCAGTTTGTGTTCTTCCATAAACTATTTGTAAAAATAATTCTCTCATGGCAGTATTTATAGCATCGCATACTAAATCAGTATTTAAAGCTTCTAATATGGTCTTACCAGGTAATATTTCAGAAGCCATTGCTGCTGAATGAGTCATTCCTGAACATCCAATAGTTTCAATTAAAGCCTCCTGTATAATTCCTTCCTTAACATTTAAAGTTAATTTACAGGCACCCTGCTGAGGAGCACACCATCCAATACCATGGGTTAAACCAGAAATATCTTTTATTTCTTTAGCTTGTACCCATTTTCCTTCCTCAGGAATTGGTGCGGAACCGTGATTGGGTCCTTTAGCTACACACATCATTTGAGAAACTTCATGTGAATAAATCATTAAATTATCTCCTTTCTTACTACTAATAATCAAATTGTAAATATCAATCCTTTTCATTTTAACAAACTTACACTATAGTGACAATATTTTTATAAAAAAAAAGAAAAAGTTTTACTGGAAAGACATTTACTGTTGATAATAAAATAATTATATGATATTATAAATTGATTCTTGCTGGTGTGGCGGAATGGCAGACGCACATGACTCAAAATCATGCGGGAAACCGTGTGGGTTCGACTCCCACCACCAGCATTAAAAAAACCACTATTAATTTAGTGGTTTTTCTTATTTTTATATCTAAAATAGTATTCTTTTGTTTCTTCTGTAATTTTACTAAACTCATAGGGCTCTTTATCATAATATTTTATAATTTCAGGTAATGCCTTACTAGTATTTATATTATCTGCACTACAATGCAGTAATAAAATGATTCTACTTAAAGAACTCTTTGCCTTAATTGCTTCTTTAAATAAAGCTCTGGGAGATTTATTAGGATCTAAGCCATCGGATACCGTTACATTCCAATCAAATATTTTATAATGATTTTCATGAAGTCTTTCTAAAAATAAATCATTAAGATAAGGGTTACTTCCTCCCGGAAATCTTATTATATCAGTTTTAATATTTAAAATTCTTATAATTGCGTCTGAGGTTTCATTCATCTCAGCCATAAAGCTATCTTGATCTTCATATATTCTTTTATATCTATGTGTATAAGAATGTAATCCAATACTGTGGCCATCCTGGTAAATATGCTTTAATATTTCTTCCTTACCTTCAATTTTATTGCCCACAATAAAAAAAGTGGCCTTTATGTTTTTTTCTTTTAGTATATTTAATATCTTTTCGGTTACGAAGGTTGGCCCGTCATCAAAGGTTAGATATACTTTGATTTTCTCATTACTATCCTTTCTTGCCATGACTTCAGTATCGAATAGGTGGATGGAAAACACAAAAGTAAAAATAAATAAAACAATTAAACATAATTTATATTTTTTTATCTTTTTCAAGTAAATCCCCTCCAAGTTGTAATAAAAATATTATTCCCTCTCAACTTAATAAAATTCTTCATAAATTTATGAGGATTTTCATAAGTTTACAAGAAGATATTTTTTGAAGGTGATTTTTATGTATAAGAGAGGTTTATTAATAATACTTCTATGTATTAGCTTATTACTAAATGGCTGCGGGATAATTGACATGAAAAAGCCAAGCTATAATTTTTATACCTTAGGTCTTTCTAATGTGATGAAAAGCAATCAAAAAAGTCAAGTTAAGGTTACAGATATGAACTACCACAAATCAATGTTTTTAGAAAAGGAGGATATTTCTACTATTAAAAACTTATTAACCTATCTTAAAAAAAATAATTATGTGACTAAATCTTCAGCTCTTCCAACTAAACCTCAATATAAAATATTTTTTTACTATGATAGCAATGAATATATCATGAACGTTTATGATACTAAATATATTTCTTTATTCCCATATGATGGAAATTATGATATGGACTATATTGATACAATAGGTACTTATAATAACTTAAATGTATTTAATCTTTGTAAATATATATTTTCTAAAAAATAGTAATAATGAAATTATGCTATAATTAGGTATTATAAAAATTCGAGGTGTACAAATGTATAATAAAGGTGATTTCCATATTCATTCCACATTTTCAGATGGTCGTTTTACACCTTCTGAATTGTTACATATGGCAAAAAAATCGAATGTAGATATTATGGCCTTAACGGATCATGACAATACGGATGGTATTGAGGAAGCTTTAATTATGGGAGCTAATCTTGGCATTAAAGTAATTCCAGGTATTGAACTATCTACGACTTATATTAAAGAAAATATTCATGTCCTTGGATACTTTAACGACAAAGGTTACCTAAAGGATGTATTTCAAGATTATTTAAAGAAAGTAGTCACTTATAGAATATATAGAAGTGAACAAATGGTAAAAAATCTTAAGGATATATTCGGTATTAAAATTGACTTTCAAAAACTTTTTGATTCAACCAGTGGTGTTGTGGGCAGACCCCATATAGCCCAAGCTATAATTGATGAAGGCTATAAATACGAATGGAATCATATATTTAAAGCAATAATTGGTAAGGAAAGCCCTGCTTATGTTCCCAACATGCATATAAGTCTAGAAAATGGAATAAAGCTTTTAAAAGATGCAAATGCTTTTGTAGTTATGGCTCATCCTGTTCAAATAAAAAACACTTCCCTTGAATTGCTTTGTAGTCTTGGCTTTGACGGAATAGAAGCTATATATCCGCAAAACACCCCTCTGCAAACAAATAACTTCATAAATTTAGCTATGAATAATAATTTGGTTATTACCGCTGGATCAGATTTTCATGGAATTTCAGTAAAAGATGAAAAGCATGGCAACATAGGTGATGTATATCTGTCAGAAGATAAACTGTCAGTTTTTTTGGAAAAGCTAGGCATTTGATATATTATATATGTTCTTTTCTGTTACTATTTTATGAACCTTTATATCAAAGGTATCCTGTGTGATATTCGTAAATAACTGATATTCATAAGCTAAGGCTATCATAGAGGGTAATTTATTCTTTTCCCCTTGAAAGTATCTGTCGTAAAATCCTCCACCATAGCCTATTCTATTTCCTTTTAGATCAAAGGCTAATCCTGGGATTATCGCTAAATCAATATCATCCTTAGTTATAATTTCTATAGCTTCTAAAGGCTCTAGAATGCCCATCTTATTTTTTCTTAATTCTTCAAAGTTTTCAATTCTAACTCCTATCATCCCAAGAGCTTTAGAAATCACTTTAGGAACATAAACATTTTTGTTTTGTTCTAAGGCTGACTCTATTATTTTATGAGTATTAATTTCCAAGTCAAAGCTAATATAAATAAATAAATTATTGCAACTTATAAATTCCTTTTCTTTTAGAAGCTTTTCAAATATTGCTTTATCTTTTTTATCCTTTTCAGAAAAGTCTGTAGCTTCCCTTTTGCTTTTTACCATTTCTCTATAATATTTTTTATCCATCATTTTGATTTTCCATCATCCTATTGTTAATAGTATCCACAGGGGTTACCTTTGAGGTTAGACTATACCTATAGTTTGCAGCAGCAGCTTCAATTATTACAGCAATATTTCTGCCTGGTCTTATTGGAATAGTTATTTTTCTTATAGGAATATTCAAAATATCGATAAACGCTTGATCTATTCCAAGTCTATCATAATCATTGTTTTCCTTCCATAGTGATATATTAATAACAAAGTCTACTACTTTGTTGCTAAGTACAGAACTTAGGCCATATAGGGCTGGTACGTCAATAATACCCATACCTCTAACCTCAAGCATCCCGGAGGTAATATAGGGGGATTTCCCGTGAAGAACACCGTCTATAGCCCTAACGTCAACTGCATCATCTGCAACTAATCTATGGCCTCTTTTTATTAGCTCAAGAGCAGTCTCACTCTTTCCGATTCCACTTTCTCCTGTAAGTAGAATACCAATTCCATATACATCTACAAGCACTCCATGTAGCCTTGTTTCTGGAGCAAGTTTATCATCCAAATAATTTGTAAGTTTACTTATGAATCTTGTAGAAATAATATTGGTTCTTAAAAGACATCTGTCATATTCATTTGAACTGTCTAATAACTCTTTATGTGCCTCTAGCCCTCTTGCTATAATAATGCAGGGGGTTTCAAACTGGAAGAACTTTTTAAGTCTCTTTTTTCTGAGTTCTTCTCCCATTGCATCTAAAAAGCTCCATTCTGTTTTACCAATTATTTGTACTCTTTCATTGGCAAAATAATTATAGAAACCTGCAAACTGCAAACCGGGTCTATTAATATCACTAACATTAATTTCATTATTTCTGTTACCTTCAGTTAACACTTCAAGTTTAAGGTCAATTATTAATTCTTTAACTTTTACTGGCATGCTATTACCATCCTAAATCTTAATAATGCTATTATACTATAGAACTTGAATAAATAAAAATTTAACTGTTATTATTTCAAATATCGTTTAAAACAGAAGCCACAGGTAATTACCTGTGGCTTCTTCTAGAAAATTAATTTTTAATTTACCCAACATGCCGTTACACTTATTTGCTCAGACCCGCACTTAAGCAGGTGGGTTCTTCGCATCTTTCCTCAGCCTACTTCCTAAACCTAAGTTAGAAGCCTGACATCATAAAACTTTTAGAAGATCCCTTATCAAATATGTCGGTTGAACACTATAAGCTATACGCACACCTCAGGATATCTATGTTTTAATTATAACATTACTCTTTTAATTTACAAGTTTACTTTAAGCTTAAAATTTGCTACTTTATATGTTGTAAACCTATTCAAGCATATTGGTATAATGTAATATATATTTTAATCAATATTGCTTTATTTTTCTGCCCTGTTTAAATAAATTAAGGTTTCATTCTGGTTAAAGTTCTAGGAAATGTAATAGCTTCTCTAATATGTTCTATTCCAGTTATAACTGAAACCAATCTTTCAATACCAAGACCAAAACCTGAGTGAGGAACCGTGCCATATTTTCTAAGATCTACATACCAATCATAGATGCCTTCAGGAAGCTTTTCTTCTTTAATTCTTTCTTCTAATACCTCTAAGTTATTTATCCTTTCACTTCCACCTATTATCTCTCCAAACCCTGGGTATAATAGATCTGCACATTTTACGCATCTAGGATCAACATCATCAATTTCCATGTAAAAGGCCTTAATAGCCTTTGGATAATGGGTAATGAAGACTGGCTTACCTTCAAATTGTTCTGAAAGAAAAATCTCATGAGGCGCTCCAAAATCATCTCCCCATTGAATATCTTCAAAGCCTTTTTCTTTAAGTAGTTCAATTGCCTCAGAATATCTTAATCTTGGGAACGGAGCCTTTATCTTCTTAAGTTCTTCTAGGTCACGATTTAATAGCTTCAATTCGTATGTGCAATTATTTAGTACCTCAGTAACTATATACTCGATTAGTTCTTCTTGAAGCACTAGATTATCTTCATGCGTAAAAAAAGCCATTTCAGGCTCTAACATCCAAAATTCATTAAGATGCCTTCGAGTTTTTGATTTTTCTGCTCTAAAAGTAGGCCCAAAGGTATAAACTAACCCAAACGCCATAGCAGCAGCTTCTGCATAAAGTTGTCCAGTTTGAGATAAATATGCCTCATTTCCGAAATAATCTATTTTGAATAAATTTGAGGTCCCTTCGCAACTACTAGGTGTAATGATAGGAGACTCTATTAATGTAAAACCTCGGTTATCAAAAAAATCTCTAGCTGCTTTTGTTATTCTGCTTCTTATCTTTAACGTGGCAAAAGGTCTCCTATGTCTAATCCAGAGATGCCTTTCATCCATTAAAAAATCTGTTCCATGCTCTTTGTTAGTTATAGGATAATCCAAGGATAAACTCATTATTTTAAAATCTAATATAGTAAGTTCAAAACCCATAGGTGCCTTTTCTTCTTCTTTAACTATTCCTGTAACCTCTATAGAACTTTCTTGAGTTATTTCCTTCACCTTTAAAAACTTTTCCTCAGATGTTGAACTCTTCTCAAGAACTGCTTGGATAAATCCGGAACCGTCTCTTAACTGCAAAAATGCTATTTTTCCACTAGATCTTTTACCAGCGAGCCAACCTTTTATTACTACTTCCTTACCGATAAAATCCTTCATTTGCCTTATTTTTATATATTCTGCCATAAAAATACCTCTTTTATTTAATATATTAGATATTTAATTCATCGAGTACATCTTCAATTTCTATATTTCCACCCTTATTAAAAAATATAGCAACAAATTCATTAGATTTATAATCTTCTTCTTCTAAATCATAGGAAATATATTGAGTGTCTACATTAAATTTATCTGATATTTCTTCAATAATATCCCCTGCTGAATCAACTGCTATATCATTTAGATATGGTAAGAAGAATTCCTCATACCAGTTTTCCCCTTCCTTTTCATCCTCGCATTCATCATTTGAATAAGCCGTAGCTGCTTTTAATTCATCTTCATCAAAATTATAACAAAACTTTACAACTAACTGCCCTTCTTTATTATCTACTATTTCAACAGAAGATAAAGAATTATCTGATAAATAATCGATAATTTTTTGAAAATCCAATAATAATCCCTCCATTTCTACTTTCTACCACATATATTATCATATAAAAAATAAAATTATAAGTATACTTAAAAATATATCTTTTTAACTGGTTTTTGAGAGCTATTCTAAAAGAGAGGATGGTTCTTCCTTATAAAAAACATATTCATAATGGAGAGCTCTCGTTAAAACTACATATAAAATCTTTCTATCTAGCTCTTTATCACCATAATTTTTATTATCACAGTCAAAAACTATTGAACAATCAAATTCTAAGCCCTTTGTCATATAAGAAGGAATAATGACTTTATCCCCTAAAGCCTTCTGGTTCTCCTTTACTAACTGCCAATTATCAACTTTATTCTTTTTAAGTAGTTTGTCTAAAGCGATGCAATCCCCAAGTGTCTTACAGATTATAGCGATAGATCGCTTACCTGCCTTCTCAATTACTGTATTAATATTGAGTAAATGCTTTAATAAATCTTCGGTTTTTCCATATTTAATTAGTTCTGGAGGAGTGCCATGCCTAAAAACAGGTTTAGCTGGAATTAAATCAAGTTTCTGCTTATAAAGGGCTCTATTTGCGAACTCTATTATTTCTACGGTAGATCTATAACTTTGAGTTAATTCTTTATACCTTGTCTTATTTTGGAAGGCCTTTTCACTTAACTCTTTCCAGTCTTTTATCCCCTTATAAGAATAAATACATTGACCAATGTCTCCCACTAAAGTTATTGAGTTATTAATTGCCATAAATTTAAGAATATAAAGCTGGAACATATTATAATCTTGAGCTTCATCCACAACAATATGTTTAAATTGCCATTTACTTTCCATTCCCTCAAGCCTATATTTTAAATAAAATATTGGAGCTAGATCATCACTATCAATGACTTGATTTTCATAATTGCGATTAAACTCTTCTTTCATATCTAAGAAATTTTTCTTTGGCAGGTAGCCTTTAAATAAGCTTTCATACTTGTCTTCATTAAAAAGTGTAATGTACAGTTGTAAATAATTTCTACTCTCCCAATTAGTGAAATAAGCTTCAAAGCTTTCTCTTAAACGCTTTTGAATTATTTTTTTCTTTAAGTCTCTTTCCTCATATAAATCAAATAGCTGCTTGCGTCTATCTGGAGAATCCTCTTCTAACTTTTTAACTCTAGCAATTTTATATCCATATCCAAACTCTATTCTTTCTAAAACCGAACTTATCTTATCCCCTATCTTTAATTTAAAGTACCTTCTAATTTCTTCTTTCCTTTTCTTTACAGATAAATTCACAAAATCTACTGAGTATAATCTCATAATATCTTCTTTATTGAAAAGAAGATAGCCTTCATAGGTTATATCAAGAACCTCACTATCATCTTTTTCAATATCCAAAAGATATTTATCTAATATAGCTTTAAATTCCATGCTACCTTTAAAGCCTAGATAAGAATACTTTTCATCTTCAAACTGAACATTTTCAATAATATCAATAAGCTTTTTATTTTTAGATATTAATTTCATTTTAAGGTTTAGTATTTTAGTTAAGATTCCTTCATAGGTGTTTTGTACTACCTCCTCTACTCCTAGGTCTGGAAGAATCTGAGATATGTAATCTAAAAATATCTCACTGGGAGCAATAACTAATACTTCTCCTGCTTTAATTTTATCTATATACTTATATAATAGATAGGCAAGTCTATGAAGGGCAACTGTGGTTTTACCTGAGCCAGCAGATCCTTGTATTAATATTATTTCGTTCTTTTCTACACGAATTATTTCATTTTGTTCTCTTTGAATTGTTGCAACAACATCCTTTAATTTACCACTGCTACTTTCCTCTAAGTTTATTTTAAGAAATTCATCAATTAATTCCTTGCCATTAAAATTATTACTTTTAAGTATGATTTCATTTATTCCTTCATCAAAGGCATCTTTTAGTATTCCTTCCCTTATTAGAAATTTTCTCTTTAAGTTTAGTTCTCCACTTATAACTCCAACTGGTGCTCTATAGTAAGTATCTCCTTGAGTTCCACTATAATATAGATCTGCTATAGGCGCTCTCCAATCGATTATTATCTCTTCATTTTCTTTGCTGTCTCCTAACCCCAATTTACCAATATAGAAAATTTCCTCTTCTCTTTTGTACTCTCTAAAATCTATTCTAGCAAAATAAGGTTGTTCCTTGCTTTCCTCAAAATTATTTAAGCTTTTACTGGTTATAGCATAAAGTTGCTGGGTAGTTTCAAGTTCTTCATTATATCTTCCTCTGGCTTCCTTTTTTAAGCCCCCTATTTTTTTAGATAAGATTTTTTCACTATCTTCAATAACAGCTTTTTCCTTACCTATCCATTCCTTTATTTCACTAAGCTTATTTACCTCATACTCCATGTCACTTGTTTTTATAGGCATAACAAATCCTCCGGTTAATTTACCTTATACTGAATAACTTTATCACCAAGGAAAACATTACAGTATTTTCCCCTGATGATAATAGATTTATCAATAAAAACTTTTATATCTATTTCAAATATTTCTGCGTGAAAGACATTACCATCTTCCTTATGTAAATCCTTATAATGCTTTATTATATCTTTGTCAAAAGTCCTATTAAAAATTTCCGGTATAAAACTCTTTTTCGTATTAATTATATATTCGTATTTAAGCAGTTCGTTTAGGATGATTATATCTTCATCAATATGTTTTTTAGAGAAATCCAATAAAACTTTATAAGTATCTTTAAAGGATAAGCTTTTTTCATAATTTCCCTTTTCTTTATAATAATTAGAAAACATATCGTAAAACTCATAAGGTGACTTAAAAGACTTCAATAGATATCTTAAAGTATAAGTATATCTTCCTGAGTTATAATAGCTATCTAAAACCTCTTCAATTTCCTTTAATTTTATAATTGAATAATAATCCATAGCATTTGATGAAAGAATTTCATAAGGTGGATAAGGAGAGTATTTCATATCCCATTTTTCTATCTGAAAGCTAAGAAGGGAACCTTTTAATACCTTCAAAAATCCTAATTGTAGCATCTCCGGCTCAATAACATAAACATCATTAAAGGAATTAATAAAGGATTCAAAATCCTCACCAGGAAGTCCTGCTATTAAATCTAAATGTAGCTTTATGTTGTGCCCTTTCTTAAGTTTCAATACTTTGTCTGTTAAAACCTCAAAACTAACATTTCGACGAATATTTTTTAAAACACTACTTGCTGTTGTTTGAACTCCTATCTCGAACTGGAATCTATCCTTTGGAGCAGTGCTAAGCAGCTTTATTCCTTTTTCTGTAAGCAAATCTGCAGATATTTCAAAATGGAATCTTGTTTTGCATTCTATACCTATGAGATAGCTCCAAATTTTCTCTGCGAAGGTGCTATTACAATTAAAGGTTCTATCAACAAACTTAACTAAGGGAATATTGTTTTTTATAAAATAAGATAATTCTTCCTTAACTTTATTTATACTTTTAAACCTAACACCATCAGTAGCTGAGGATAGACAATATATACAAGAAAATGGGCATCCCCTGGAGGCTTCGTAATAAATAATCTTATTTTCAGGAAGCTCAATATAGGACTCGGGTAACTCATCCATATCAAGAGGTTTTCGTATTCCACCATAGATAACCTCACTTCCTTCTTTATAATACATTCCAGGTATACTTCTAGTTAACTTAATGTCTTCACTATTAATTAATTCTTCTAGGAAATCTCTATAGGTCCCCTCTCCTTCTCCTTGTATTAGAAAGTCTACATAACCTCTTTCAATATAATATATAGGGTCATAGGATACCTCCGGCCCTCCAAGTAATATTTTAAGGTTAGGTTTAATTAGCTTAAGGAGCTTTGAAAGCTTTACTATATACTCAATGTTCCATATATAACAAGAAAATCCTATAATATCTGTTTCCTCTTCTATCAAACTTTTTAAGACTTTATCTATATTTTCATTAATTGAGACTTCCTTAATACAGCATTCATAGGCCATACTTGATGTATAGTGCTTTAAATACCTTACTGCTAAATTACTATGAATAAACTTTGAGTTAACTGCTATCAATAAAATTTTCATATAGCACTCCTATAAAAAACTAATTCCTCAAGCAATTGAGAAATTAGTTTTTAAAATATCATATATATCCAATAACACGCCAGCAGTGGTTCGTTCTGCTTCAAAGATGATAGCTGTTGAAATTTTCCAGTATCTTTCATCTCTATTTTCAATATTGTAGAATTTAATAAAGGTATTGTTTGCCATAAGAGCATTTGTTTTAACATATTGGTCTAAGCTTTTATACCTTATTATACCCTTTTCTGCTACAAACGAATAATCCGTCATAAATTTACTGATTATCCAGAGTTCAAATCTTCTGTGACTTTTAAGTAGCTTATTATTTACATGTTGTGGTACAGTAGCATCTTGAATCAAATGGCAGGCGGCTCCATAAAAAAACATTGCTTTGTCCATATCTCCATTTTTCATAAAAATAGTAGCCTTATTAAAGTACTTCTGACATTCTGTAAGAGCATCAGAAAACCCATAAAGGCCTTTACCTTTACTAAAATGATAAAAATGATTAGAACTTTTAAAATCTTGATCAGCCCAGGTTATTCCATCATTTAGGTTCCTTATTTTATCTTTAAAAAAATCATATTGTTCTGTATAACCCTCATTTTTTAATATTTCAATAGCTTGAATATTTATAAATTTATGAATAGTACAATATGTCTTTAAGAAGGTTTTTTTCAATGGGTTTACTGCGAACATAACTGCTCTTAAAGCCGTTCCATAAGTGTATTCAAATTTTTTCATCTAATGCACAATCCTTTTTACTTTTTCTGTAATCTATTTTTTGTATTACTTCTTATCAAGTATAATATACATATAAGCATCAATATGGTCAATAGACCAAGCGTTATTTCTTTATATACATTGTTAACATTAGGGGACCCCACCTTGGTAATCACCCAAATAGACCCATTATTACTATCTAGTATATACAAGCCACTCCCAAAAACTCTAATATTAATCGAAGCTTTAGGGTTATCAATATGACATACATCAGATAGTATACCACTATTCGACAAAGAATATACCTCATTTACTCCCTTATCATAAAAAAATATTGTATCTTTTTTAGATATTGCTCCATTACTATCAACTGCAAGCACACCTAAAGTGCTTAAGGACTTATGCACATATAAAGGTGCTGGTGGATTATTAGTTGGCTCAGTTTTAAATATCTTTTCAACTTTTACTCCGTTGATACTAAATCTAGGAGAATCTACTGGATCACCACCACTAAAATCGGGCCATCCATACCAAGCTCTTTCGATCTTATAAATGTAATCAGTATCATTTTTTATTGGCCTTAGACCCCTGTTTTCCATACCGCCAACGGCTGCTATTATTTTACCTTGGCTATTAAAATCGAGTCCTGTAATATTTCTGATTCCCCAGGCATAGGTTTCTCCTAACCCTAAAGCTAAATCATAAGAAACAATACTTCCATTTCCTGGGAAATGACTACTGATATTTTGGTCTTCACTGTTTTTTGTACCGTAAGGTGTAAAGGCTCCCGTTTTAATATCTCCAAAGGTTTTGCCCTTCAGTATAATGTTCTTAGGAGTTATATCGTATGCATAAGGGTTTTCCTTTAGCCATATATTGTCACTACCTACCACCCCTGAATTTGTAACAGTCCCCACAGTAATATATAAGATATCCTTATTTATCCTAACAATGCTCTTATCATAATCTCCTATATTTGGGATGTTATCTAAAATGGTATAAATCTGCTTATCCTTTAAATCATAATAAAGTATCCTGTTATCTGAGGAAATATATAATTTGTTATTATAATAATCTATACTGTCAATATCTAATTTCTGATTTAATAAATATATGGTTCCTTCACCCTTAGTGTCAATCTTCTGGATTCTATCACTATAGGCTACATATATATTCCCACTCTTATCGAAGGTAAAATCTTTTCCGTTTTCGCATCCTTTATATAATATAGTTTTTTCAAATCCAGCAGCTTTAAGCTGTGGCTCTTTTATATTATATAAGCTAATTTTCAATAAAAAAGAAAAGGCTAAAATAAATAGTATTATACAAAATAGAATTACCTTTCTCATTTCTCCTCCAAAGAAATAATTATCATTTAATTATATGTGAAGCATCCTTCTTATATTAACAAGTTTTTAGAATATAGAGACAATATAAAGAATATCTATAACTATTCAAATATTATTTATGTGTGGTGAAAGAATGGAAGATAATTTTTATAAGAATTCATTAATTTTGATAGCCTCCAATCTTGCGACTGGAATATTAGGGTTTATATTCTCAATAAATCTATCCAAGGAACTTGGTGCTGAAGGTATGGGGGTATATGGCCTTATAATGCCTATATATAGCTTGTTTCTTTGTTTAATATGTGGAGGTATGGTAGCTGCAGTTTCTAAAGAAGCCTCTAAATACTTTAATAAAAATGATTATAGTAACTTGAATAAGTCAATAAATACTGCTCTATTTTTCGACTTAATTTGGGCCGTAACTATAGGGTTCTTAGTATTTTTCATTGCGAAGTACATAAGTCTCAACGTATTAAGAGACAAAAGGACTTTATACTCCCTTTGGGCAATATGCCCTGCCTTTGTATTTGTGGGTCTTTCCTCTATATTGAAAGGTTACTTTTACGGAATTGGTAAAGTACCAATTCCTGCCTTTATAGATATAGCTGAAAAAGCTATTAGAATTATTATATTAAACACAATAATTGTTTTTTTTAATCTTCATGATATCAAAACCACAGTTACCGCTGCCTATATAGC
Source organism: Clostridiaceae bacterium (assembly GCA_036507955.1). Classification (GTDB taxonomy): domain Bacteria; phylum Bacillota; class Clostridia; order Clostridiales; family Clostridiaceae; genus DATCIH01. Next base: position 17,222 of record DATCIH010000048.1, read on the forward strand.
TTTAGCTATAGGCGAGCTCCTTAGCTTTATTCTTCTTATTTCCTATTATAAACAACCCAAAGTATCAGAGGCCCCTAACGTGAAAATAACTTCTAAAAAATTAGAAGCAAGACCTCAACTATTATATAATCTTTTAGCTATATCCTTTCCATTATCCATTAATGGCTTCGTATCTACTATCTTTAGTACAATATCCACTATTATTGTGCCAAGAAGACTTGTTGAGACTGGAATATCCTACAATACAGCCTTAGCAATGATTGGTAAATTTAATGGTATGGCCTTAAGTATTGTATTATTTCCTATTGTTATTATAATGTCTATAACTACCTTACTTATCCCTGACCTTACAAAGCATATAGGTAAGAAGGACTTCTACGCATTAAAAAAAAGGATATGGCAGGTGCTCTGCTTATCCCTTCTAATAGGCTTATTAACGTTTTTTATATGTGTATCTATCCCAGACTTACTTGGGCTAACCTTTTATTCAAGAACTGATTTAGGAAGCTACATAAAGGCGGCTTCCATATCTGCTCCAATTCTGTTTTTAGCTTCCTCCACCTTTGGGATACTCAATGGTTTAGGTAAACAGGGAATCATACTGCGAAACTCTCTAATAGTTTCCATTGAGGAATTAATTTTACTTTACATCTTTACTGGTATTCCTAGTATAAATGTTTACGGTTATGCCATTAGTCTTCTAATAACCTCTTTAACTTTACTTATATTAAATCTATACGAGACCTACAACTATTTAAGCAAGTTATGATTTACCAAAGTTTTTCACTTAAAAAAGCAGGAATCCTTCTTCTTACTTTCAAAGGCATCTTATCCATATCGTTTTTTGTTATTCCTCCAAATATAATAAGAGCAATGGAATAAACAATAACAGATATTACAACTGTAATTATCGTCATTAGGCTCTTTATAATATACCCTGAAGAAATTATAGACATAAGGAATCTAAGTATAAGTCCAACAATGCCCATAACTAAAGCTGCTAGAAAAGGTTTATAAGCTATTTTTAAAAGACTGTACTTAATTCTAAAGGCCTCTTTTATTAACTTATTATTAAAGTACACAGGTATAGCAAACCCAACTATAGTGCCTATTATAGCTCCATTAATATTGATGCTTTTATTTGCTACGAGTATGTAATTCAAAGCTATTTTAACTAAGATTCCAAGAATTATATAAAAGGTAGCTAAATAAAATTTACCCACACTCTGTAGTAGCGTTGCCTGAATTTGAACAAGAGCCATTAAAACTAAAGTTATAGAACCTATTTCCATTAAATAAGCGCCATTTGTAACACTTGGAAATAGCAATTCAAAAATAGGATAGCTTAGTGCCGCTAGACCTATGGCTGATGGTATTGCTATAAGCAGACAAGTTTTAAAGGCATAATTAACTCCTTCTTTTACAGCTTTCCTATCATCTAAGGTATGGTACCTTGATATCTTAGGTAATATTGTAGCAGAGAGAGCAGTTATTATTGTAATCGGCACATTTATTAATATCTGAAATTTTCCAAGATAACCATACATATTTACCGATTGATCATAGCCAATACCCCCATGCTGGAGCCTTGATTCAATGTTAGCTAAATCAACTATTGTTCCAGCTGACTGTAATCCAAAGCAAGTACTTATGGGTAGCGCATAGGAGAGAAGTCTCCTTACTAATTGTTTATTAGTATACCGGTATAAGCCTAAATCTTCATATCTTCCCTTTGGCGGTTTTAAAGCTTTACTTTTATTACAAATTATGATTAAGTACACAGCTGAAAAGAAAGCTCCTATTGTAGTTCCAACGGTAGCTCCTGCAATATAATATTCCATACCTTGATTTCTCCATAGGAACGCAAACAATAAAGATAAGGTAGTGTTTAAAAACTGTTCTATTATTTGAGATACAGCTGTAGGATTCATATTTCCCTTCCCTTGAAAAAACCCTCTATAAGCTGATGCCACCGCAGTGAATAATATTGATGGTGATAATAAAATTAGGGATAATTTGATTATCTCATGCTGACCTGAAGCTTTGCTAATCCAACCTGAAGATAGGATAAGAATCAGTGAACACACAGTTCCTGCTAAAACCAGTATAGTTCTAGCAAGTTTAAAAGTTTTTACTGCGTCTCTGAAATTACCAAGTGCTAATAGTTCAGCTATAAATTTTGAAATTGCTGCAGGAATTCCAGAATTTATTATGATATAGACAAATACAAATATAGTATAAGTCGCTAGGTAATGACCATATCCTGTTGGTCCAATTATTTTTATTAATATAAATATGTAGAAAATGGACATTACTTTTACGATAATTCCAGCTGCAGAAAGTATAGCAAAGCCCTTAGTAGTCGATTGTTCTTTCATAACTTGCTCCTTACTAAAATCTAAAAGTATCCCTCTTTATCTTTTTAAAAATAGGAGGTAAGGCTTCTGTTATAACCTTATTTTCTAAATAGTCTAAGCTAGGTGGACAATCCTTAAATTCTACTCTATAAGCATATAAATATTGATAGGATAAATTATATTTATTTTCAAAGAAGCTATTTAATTTCTTTTCTCCATACTTTTTATCTCCTATAATAGGATTTCCTAAAAAGCTTAAATGAGCCCTTAATTGGTGACTTCTGCCTGTTATAAGTTCAAGCTCAACTAAAGAAAAGGTTCCACAGGTTTGTATGGATTTTACTTCCATAGCTATTTGCTTATAACCTTCTAAAAAGTCTTTAGAGACCTTTGATATATTTGAATCATCACTTTTTGATATAAAAGCGTTGTATATACCATCTTTAACTTTTCCCTTCACTAAGGCCATATAAAACTTATTTATTTTTCTATCTCTTATCATCTCATTTACAGATTTTAGAGCTTCATAGTTCTTTGCATAAATAACAATACCACTGGTATTTCTATCTAATCTATTACAAGGAGATGGTGTAAAGCTTATTTCCTTTTCTGGTTCATATTGACCTTTATCATAAAGGTAGGACAATACATAATCTGTTAAGGTATCATCAAGCTTGTTACTATCAGAATGGACTAAAACTCCAGGCCATTTTTCTACCATTAATATATTATGATCTTCAAAAATTATTTTTAGACTATTTTCTATTCTTACAAACTTTTCCTTTTTTTCTCCTCTTTCAAGATCTTTAGTTTCAATAATATCGCCTAATTGAATATTATAATCTCCCTTAACCTTAATAGTATTGACCCTTACGTCACCTTTTCTAATAGCTTTAAATATTGCACTTAAAGGTATCTCCTTAAGCCATTTTCTAAGAAATTTATCTAATCTTTGGCCTGCTTCATTTGTTCCTATTTCAACTTTCATTAATTTCCTCCGTTAATTAAATAATTAAAAGCAAAGCTGCATTGCAGAGCTGCTCCTATAACTAAACATTCTTCATCAATATCAAAAAGAGGGCTATGTGCAGAATTTATTATTCCTCGTTCCTCATTTCTACATCCTAAATAATAGAAAAAGGATGGTCTTTCTTGTGCAAAATATGCAAAGCTCTCCACGCCCATGCTTGGTTTACTAAGTAAATTAACTTTATCACCTAATAAATCCTTTGCTAATTTTAAAAAATATTCTGTTAGGGTTTCATCATTATAAAGACAAGGATAACTTTCTATTATTTCAACCACAGCATTGCCTCTCATGGCTTTTGCTATACCTTCTGATATTTCCTTTACTCTTATAATAATCTTACTTCTATCCTCCGTTTTCATTGCTCTTATAATGCCTGATAAATTTACCTCATCAGGTATTATATTTTGTGCTGTTCCTCCATGTATACTACCTATGGTTAGCACTGCAGCATCTGTGGGAGAAATTTCCCTGGATACTATACTTTGTAGCGCAACAATAATATTAGACGCAATCAGTATTGGGTCTACATTAACTTCTGGATGTGCACCGTGGCCTCCCTTTCCCTCTATTTTAATATTAAAAGGATTAGAGGCTGCATTTACTGCTCCAGATTTTATACCAATTTCTCCAAATTTAATATTTTCATCAACATGAAGGCCAATTACAGCATCCACCTTTGGGTCATCTAGTATACCTTCCTTTATCATAAATCTCGCTCCACCAACAGTTTCCTCCGCTGGTTCAAATATAAGCTTTACATTACCCATTAAGGAAGCTCTATTTTTATTTAGTATCTTTGCTACCCCCATTAGTATTGCAGTATGCGCATCATGTCCACAAGCATGCATTATACCATCTCTTGTGCTTTTATAGCTAGTATTAGTTTTTTCTTGAATTGGCAGTGCATCAATATCTGCTCTTATACCTATTGTCTTTTCTCCACTACCTTTAATTATGGCTACAATTCCAGTATTTGAAACATATTTCCCTTCAATTCCTTCTGACTTTAAAAAACTCATTATATAATTAGAAGTATTATATTCCTCAAAGCCTAGTTCTGGATTTTTATGTATATGTTCTCTCCAGGTAACCAAGTCTTGTTTTATTTCTTTTGCTTCATTTAAAAAATTTATCATAAAATCCACTTATCCTTCCCAATAAATTTTTATTATATCTCCTTGCTTTAGATGATCATAGTAATTAGCATTACCCTCATTTAGTTTTAAAACAAGCCTTCCCTTAGTAGAAGTTAAATCAAATTTAATATAATTAAATATATCCACAAATACATATTTGTCTTTACCCAGTAAATTTATTATTTCTCCATTAACATTTATATTTATATTTGAGGAATTAACACTTTCCTGAGCTTTTACAGAAGCTTCTTCCATCTTTTCTTCGGAAAATCGAGTAAAAAATTCTCTTGTAGATGTAGTTTTAACTGCTACGTCAATAGGAGCTTCTGCTTCACTTATAGTAACCTTTTGCTCTACTTCTTTTTCAGGTATGTCCTCAAGACTTAACCTTTTGATTTTTACTCCTTCTTTTATAACATATTTATCAGAAAGTCTAGTGTTTTCAATATAATAGCTATATTTATCATCCTCAAAGTCGTAATAGTTTTTAAAATCTCCAAGGGTTTTAGGGTTAACTATAACCACTTGGTCTCCTTCCTTAATCAAGGCTTCTAAAGCTCTTTTCTCTTCATTTATGAAACAAATAGGATCAAGATTTTTAAGCTCTCCATTTAAATAGAAGCTTACTGAATAGATTTCTTTTACATAATCAATTGCTTTAGGAACAGCTTTTTTTCCATCTTTCGCAAACTCAATTTCAATTTTGTCCCCTTCCTTAATGGTTGCATCTACATTAGTTTCTTTACCTTTTATTATTATCTTAGGGTTAGTTGATAAGGAACCAAAGGCCGTTCTTTTTACACCATTAAAAAAGAATTCAATGTTTTGTCCATTATTCCCTATTAATATCTTTGGATTTATTCCAGCTTGAAGCATAACATCCAGTACATTATGCTTATGAGAATTAAATAAACTAACCACATTATCATTTAAAGTTACTTCAATAAAATCATGTCCCAGCCTTTTTATACATACTAGGGCTATGCCAATTACGGTAACTCCAATACTACCTAAACTATAATCCTCACAAATGCAGTCAGAAATAGACTCTCTTCCCTTGATTACAACTCTTTGTGACGTAAGTTTCAATTTCTGAGTTATTGTTTCCATTAGATTTGGAGTGTGTGCACCTCCTCCTACTAAAAATAAAGCACTAGGTGATTTCCCCCCATTAAGTTCTATTATTTTATTTGCGATTTCCTCGCTTATCTTTTCAGTTGTTGGTTTTATTATTGCCAATAAGTCTTCTCTTGATATTTCATTTTCAAAGCCTAATACATCAACATATTTTATTTTATCTAATATTAAAATATTTCTTTTTATTTTCTCGGCACAGTTAAAATCAATTAGAAGATTTTGTGCAATAGCTTCTGTTACTTCATCCCCAGCTAGAGGTACCATTCCATATGCACTTATACTGTCCTTGCTAGATATTGCAATATCAGAGGTACCTGCGCCAATATCGACTAAAGCAAGATTTAATAGCCTTAGGTTTTGAGGAATTATAGCTTCCATGGCAGCTATTGGTTCTAGAGTTAAAGCAGTAACCTCAAGAGAAACCTTTTCCATTACTGCATATAAACTATCCACAACGGATCTTGGTAGAAAAGTTGCTATCACCTCGGCTGCAATATTTTCACCCTTATGAGATAATAAATTGTTTATTACATAACCATTTAAGTAATAATTTTTGACGCTATAGCCTACACAATAAAGCTTACCTTGAGCTTGCCTGTTCACCTGATCTTCAGCTCTTTTAACTGCAGTTAGCTCGATACTTCTGATTGTCTCTTTATCAATTTCCTTATTTATATCAATATCCATCATGGATTTAACTAAGGTCGTCTTTAAAAATCTTCCTGCAGCTGCTATGGCCACATGATTTAATTTAAAACCAAGTTTTTCTTCAAGCTCAGCTTTAACATGCTCCACAGCCTTTGCAACTAAGGAAACATTGTGAATTTGTCCATCAATCATTGCTCTCTCTTCATGTTCGATATAACTTTCACATAAAACATGAAACTTTTTTTCTTTAACTATTCCTACAGTCCCTATAACTGATCTAGTACCAATATCTAAGGAAAATATTATTTCTTCCTGGGAAACATCCTTAATCATCATAAAATATTACCTCTTCTAAATTATAAAAGATTTTACAGTTCCATAAAATTATATATGATATAAGGTTAACATTCAATGTTGTATTGAAAAACCTTCTTATAAACTTGTTCTAAACTTCTTCTAAAAGGTATGGTGACACACCTAAAGGTATGTCACCAAATTATAATATATTTATATGAAGCTTTTAACACTCTTACTATTTTTCATCTTAAAAGCTCCAATTAAGAAGAACATAACAGCAAAAGCTATTAGAACTATAATATTCTGACCTATACCAAGTAAATTCTTCCCGTTTTGCATCTGGGTAATACCGTCTAAGGCCCAAGTTTGGGGTAATACCTTAGCTATATTCTGCATAGCTTTAGGCATTAAGCTTATTGGCCAAAAGCAACCAGATATCATACACGTTGGTACAATTATCAATGTTGCCATTGTACCCGCCTGGTAGGAAGTATTAGAAAATGCTACCAGAAGTATACCTAAGGTAACACACACAAGCCCAAAGAGAAGAAGTATTGCAAATAGTTCAAGGTCTGGAACACCAGTATTTATATTGAAGATATGCCTTGAAGCAATTATAACTAATGCAGATTGAGCTGCTATAATACATAGGTTTGCTAATATATTACCCCCTAAATATATTTTACTATTAACTGGAGTTGTAAGGATTCTAAAATAAGTCTTTTCCTTCTTTTCCTTTAATATTAGCCCCGCAGTAGAGCTTGCTCCCTGAAGCATAAACATTATTAGGAAACCAATACTTTGTACTGTTTTAGATTTATCTGAAGATTCATCCTTAACTATATTAGGATGGATAGTTAGAGATTTAACCTTAAAACCCTCATAAAGCTTACTGAATTGACTCTCACTTCCGTTTGATGCAAGCCCTATACTATTTAAATCCTTAAGGTAAAAGTTAACATAGCTCTGAATCCACCCAGTGGCTTCTTGACCTTTTATTGAGGTTATCTCCATTTTCTGAACAGAGGCGGTTTTTACACTCTCATCAAAGTTCACTGGTATGTTTAAGACACAATCCACCTTACCTTCTGCAACAAAAGTTTTTATCTCCCCGTCCGTCAGGATTTGCACTTTGAATTTATCCTGCTTCTTTAGATCGTTTATAAAATCTATTGCTATTACTCCGTTAGTATCTTTATTATTTATACCAATTTTAATTTTTGCATCATTTGATTGATTTGCCAGCATGACAAGTAATATAATTGCCACAGGTAATATTAAATAAACTATTATATTCATCTTTTTTCTGAAGGTAATTTTTAAAACATTAAAAGTTATTATGAATAAATTTTTCATTTTACTCCCTCCTTTCTAAATATCAGTGAGGAGGCAGCTAAAAATGCTACTGCTACTGTAAGGTTTATGATTATTGTTATTGGAACTTTACTATAATCATTGTTATATATTACGTCAAATATGGACCTGTTTACCCACCTTACAGGGGATATATAACTCATTAATTGAAAAATTTTATTACCAAAACCATCCACTGGCATATAGCTTCCACCGAAAAATACCAATATCGGTATCATAAAGTTTAATACTCCTCCTGCCACATTCTCATTTTTAAACAAAAATCCAAGGCCAACGCCTAAACTTATTGCCATGATTATTTGAGAGGATAGTATTAGTAAAATTGTAGTGATATCTGTACCCCAATTAGCTTTTAATACATATTTACTAAAGGCTACCACTATAGCTATCTGAATAAAAGTAACTATAACTCCACCTAGCATCTTCCCCAAAAGAAAATCATATTTTGGAATCGGGCTTATAAGTATCCTATCCTTGGTTTTATAATTCTTTTCACTGGCCATACCATATAGCCCTGTCATGCCAGCATACATAATAATTAAGGCAATTTCGGCTACTGCATAATAATCTAATGAAGAAGGTGTACTGGATTTGTTTACAGACTTTATTACGGTATAATTAGTATTAGTATTGCTAAACACCTTATCTATAGCACTTGGATTAATTTTTAATATATCCAAAGCTAAGTTCGCTTGCTGAACATATATGGCTAAAGTTGTTTCTACTATACCAAGTTTTAAATTAGAATTGTCATTTTTGTAGATTTCAATAACGTTATCATTCTTCATGTCTATTATTGCATCATATTCATTGGAAACAATCTTCTTTTTTGCTTCAATAATATTATCTGTTTTCACGAAGGAAATATTAAACTCTTTACCCTTATCTATAAAATTCTTCTTGAAATCCTCTGCCATTGCCCCTGTGTTTTCTATCTTATAAAAAACTAATGCTTTTCCTATAGAAGTGGAGGTTGAAAAACTAGTTTTAAAGGCAGCTCCTAATACAATTATAAGTAATAAAGGAAATGCTACCATCATTGCCATAGCTTTTTTATCCCGCAGATTTTGTTTTATTTCTTTAATAATTATGGTTAATACATTCATAAGTCACCTCCTAATCCCTTAATTTTCTTCCTGTTAAAGTAAGAAATACCGTTTCCAGATCAGGAATTTTATTTTCTATATTTCTCATTGAAATATTATTTTGTGTAAAATATAATATAAGCTTATCAAAATTATTTACTTCTTTTTTACTATGAATGGTTATAACATTTTCATCTATAATAAAGTTAATTACTCCAGGAATATTTCTTATTTCCTTCTCAACGACTAAGGAAGGATTGTCAACTGTTATATTCACTGTATTCTTATCTGTAACAATAGCTTTTAACTCATCTTTAGTACCTTCAGCTATTATTTTTCCATGATCCATTATGCTTATTTTGCTACAAAGAGTTTCAACCTCTTCCATATAGTGACTTGTATAAATAATTGTACATCCTAACTTATTTAATTTCTTGACTGATTCTAATATATGATTCCTTGACTGTGGATCAATACCAACAGTAGGCTCATCCATTATAATAAGCTTTGGTCTATGTGCTATGGCACAAGCAATATTAAGTCTTCTTTTCATTCCACCTGAGAATTCAGAAGGAAAGGTTTTTTGCTTATCACTAAGTTCAACAAACTCTAAGGCTTCCTGAGATCTTTTCTTAAGTTCCTCCCCTCTTAAGCCATAAAGGCTAGCGAAAAATTTCACATTTTCATAACAGGTTAAATCTTCATAAAGTGCAATGTCTTGAGGAACGACCCCAATATTCCTTTTTACGAAGTGACTATGAGCTACCATATCCTTTTCTAATATTTTTATTGAACCTTTGCTTATTGATATTAACCCGCAGATCATATTTATGGTAGTACTTTTCCCTGCTCCATTTGGACCCAAAAGCCCATATATTTCTCCTTCCTCAATAACTAGATCTATATTGTCAACGGCTGTAAAGTCATTAAATTTCTTTGTTAAATTATTAATTTTAACTATTTGCATTTTTTACCCTCTTTCAATTTAAATAATAATTACTCCTTACAGTAATTAATTATAGTAAAAACAGAGCAGTAAAGCTAGTTAGTTTTGTCATAATGTTATATGACAAAAGTCATATAACATTTGATGTAATCATTGACACTAAATTAATGAAGTTGTAAAATTAGATAAGTTAATTTACTTGAAAGGAAGGAAAATTTATGAATTTAGCAATCAATGATAATTCTAATATTAAAAAGACTGAAGAAATAAAAAACGCAAAAAAAATAGAAGCTAATTCCTCAAGACTTAAGAAAAATAATTCCAAAATACATCCTTCAATAGAAATTAAAGATGAGCTATTAACTCTAAGTCATCCTCAAAGTCAAGTAAATATTGATGTAAATTCTTTTTCAAAACTTACTGATATAGATATGGCAAAGGACATGATAAAATCTAATAAGTCAGATATTTTATCCTCTCCCTTTAATGCAATGTCTGCCCAAGCTAATCAGTCTGTTGAGAGTGTTATAAAATTACTTGAATAAATAATATTTATTCACATTTAAAAACGCTGATATTTCTATCAGCGTTTCCTTATAATAAGACTATATGTGCTATAGTCTTATTCTTTTTAATTAACAGGATCTGTTGTTTCTACCTAATAAAAGAAATAATACTGCAATGCCTAATATAATGCCACCAGGTCTTCTACCAAATCCATTTCCGCCAAATCCATTATTGCAACATTCTCTTCTTACAACAACTTTTCTACATCTATTACTTCTACTTCTACTTCTACTCCTACTCATTAATGCTCACCTCAATTCTATAAAACATGAGTCTATATATTATAATCCCATATTTTTTAACTGTTACATTTTTCTTATGTATATTTTAAATATTTTGTCTTTTTCTGTAACTAATAAAACCATATCCGCTAAGATATAACTGGATTATACTAAAAATCAGAAATTCTATTGTAGCCAAGTAAGTTTCTCCAAGAATTATTATTTGAATAATAAGGCTTATAAAAAGTATTCCACCCATTGTAGCTGACATAAACCATGAATTGTTAGCTCTCTTTCTAAAACTTAAACTTGCAGCTATTATATTTCCTAAACCAAATAATAGGATTGTCATAATCCCAGGGATAACCCAACTATCAAAAGGAATTTTAGATAGCCATTCTTTTGGATATTCAGTAAAAATCCCACTACTTGAATTAATCATCTTTATTCCGATAAAAATTGCACCAAATGCTAAAATTAAGTCATATATTCCTAATAAGTTCGCTCTTATTTTTTTCATTTTTCAATACCACCTTTAAAATTACATTATAAACATTATATCTTATATTTTATTGGTAATCAATAAATAATTATCTGATTTCAATATTTGTTTATTAGGTATAATAATTTTTCCCCTCTTCAACACAATAAAACCGTCACAAACCTTTATGCTTGTGACGGTTAATAATTTGTATTCTTCCTCTATTTTATCAAGATCTATTCTATTTTACATTCAATCCCCATTGATTCATTAGATCATCGAAGATTCCTGCACAAGCAACATTATCTTTAAAAGGAATAATATCACTTTCTATTTTATTATTTCGGTATAAATCTGCAAAGTGCATAATCTCATAGATAAATCCATCTTGGAAATCCTCTTCAAAACTTTCAATTAATTTATTATTATTGTCATACAACTCTGATTTTTTAGAACCTATAAAATTGTAAACAACAACATGACCCTTAGTTCCATATATGTACCCATCTCCATTTGTATTTGCTGAAAGACCACAACTTAATGTTGCTAAAGCTCCAGTTTCAAAGCTCATGTTCATGATAGCAAATTCGTCCACACCAGATTTTCCTATTTTCGAAAAGCCATTAACTAAATTGGGATTTTCACCTAAAATACCAGTTATAAATTCAATAGGATACACTCCAGCATCAAATAAACTACCACCTGCTAATTTAGGATTAAACAGTCTGTGCTCCGGATCATAAGGGAAATTGAAGCAAAAGGAAGCATCAACCAATTTCACATCGCCAATTTTTCCGCCATTTACCCACTCTTTTGCTTTTATAAAAGCTGGAGTGAATCTTGACCACATAGCTTCCATTAAAAGTACATTTTTTTCTTTTGAAAGTGCTATCAATTCCTTAGCATCTTTTTTGTTTATCGTCATGGGTTTCTCACATAAAACTCCTTTATTATTGTTTAAACAAAGCTTTATAGCTTCAAAATGAAAATTATGTGTGAGCGCTATGTATACTACGTCAACTTCCTTATCCTTTACTAAATCCTCATAACTGTTATATGCTCTCGATGCACCAAATTTATTTGCAAAAGTCTCCGCTCTCGTTTTATCACTTGAAGCAACAGAAACAAGCTCTACCCCTTCAACTGTATTTAAAACTGCTGCAAACCTTGCTGCAATACCACCTAATCCAATAATACCAAACTTAACTTTCATAATTTTGCCTCCTTTTATAAATAATATCCTCTTCTGAAATATAATCACTACATTTAAGTGTATATATCTATAAATATAATAACACTTTTTATCTAACCTTTAAACCATTCTTATAAATGTAATTAATCACAGATTAAATTAATATAATATAGAATGAATTTATATACCTAATTTTGGAGGGATAGATGAGTAATCTTAATATTATAGGAAAAAGCGTACCTAGAAAAGAATCTCGAGACAAAGTTACAGGAAAAGCAAAATACACCAATGATTTTGATTCCCCAGGGCTATTGCATGCCAGAATATTAACCAGTACATATGCGCATGCAAAAATAAAAGTACTGGATGTGTCCCGGGCTGAGAAGGCCAGTGGAGTACGAGCAGTTATTACAGGGCAGTATTTCCCATATTTTACTGGACCAGTTATAGAAGATCATCCACCAATTGCTTTTGACAAGGTTAGATACTTTGGTGAGCCTATTGCATTAGTTGTAGCAGATAGCCAGTGGGAAGCGGAGGCTGGTGTGAATTTAATTAGGGTAGAATATGAAATCTTGCCTGTTATTAATTCACCCCATGAGGCTTTGAATAATAAAAATGTTTTAGTTCATGAGAAACTTGGAAGCTATAAGTTACTTGAAGATGCCTATCCAGAAGCAAATACAAATGTAGCTAACCGCACTAAAATTAGGAAAGGTGATATCAACAAAGGTTTTGCCCAAAGCCAAGTTACCGTGGAAGGGAGTTTTTCTTTCCCTCAATCCGATCATGCCTCTATGGAAACACGCTGTTCAAGTGCTGAAATACAGCCTAGTGGAGAAGTGATAATAGTATCTTCTTCTCAGTCTCCATTTGTAATTAAGAGCCAGCTTAGTACCTTTTTTAACATAGAACCTGGTAAAGTTGTTGTAAAGGTTCCTTTTGTAGGTGGAGGCTATGGAGGAAAAACGCCAGTTCAATTGGAGTTTTTAGCCTATCTTGCCTCCAAAGCGGTAGGTGGTAGAGCTGTAAAAATAAGCAATACAAGAGAAGAAGATTTAGTCACATCTCCTGTGCATATAGGCTTAGAAGCAAAAATAAAATTAGGTTCAGGGCTTGATGGGAGACTTAAGGCCGCTGAAATAAGCTTTTTCTTTGATGGAGGTGCCTATTCCGATAGAGCCGTAATTATAAGTCGGGCAGCAGCTGTAGATTGCACTGGTCCTTATAATGTTGATAATGTTTGGTGCGATTCCTTATGTATGTATACGAATCACCCTTATGCAACCGCCTTCAGAGGTTTCGGGCATCCTGAAATGACTTTTGTAGTTGAGAGAACCATGGATTTACTTGCAGAAAAGCTGAAAATGGATCCAATAGAACTCCGGTTAAGGAATGCAATTTTGCCTGGAGATACCTCTCCTACCCAAACTCCCTTGAGTTTAAGCAATATAGGAAATCTCCCCAAGTGTATTGAAAAATTATGTAAATTAATAAATTGGGAGGAAGGAACAAGCATTGAGGTAGGGAAAAATAAAGTTCGTACTAAAGGAATAAGTTGCTTTTGGAAAACCTCAAGCACTGCATCTAATGCTGAGGGCGGTGCTATTTTGACCTTTAATTCTGATGGAAGTATTAATCTTATTTGTGGAGCTATAGAAATGGGCCAGGGAGTTAAAACAGCCTTGGCACAAATACTGGCAGAAAAGATGAAGATGGATGTAAATAGGATATATGTGGTTATGGAAGTGAATACTCAAACAGCTCCGGACCATTGGAAAACTGCAGCAAGTAGAACTATTATGTTGATTGGTAGGTCCGTTATTTCAGCAGCGGATGATGCAATTTCTCAATTAAAAAAAACCGCTGCTATAGTTTTAAAATGTAATCCAGAGGATCTTATACTGGAAAATGAAAAAATATCTGTAATATCTGATGTTAATAGATATGTAGCTGTTAAGGATATAGCCTTAGGGTACACCTATCCAAATGGGAATTCTATAGAAGGACAGGTAATTGGACGTGGAAAATATATAGTTTCGAATATAAGTACAATGAATAAAGAAACAGGAAAAGGAGTTCCCGGAACTGAATGGACCATGGGTGCACAAGGCGTAGAAGTAGAGTTTGACAGAGCAAATTATACTTATAAATTAATAAAAGCAATATCAGTAATTGATGCAGGTAAAGTTATAAATTTGCAGGCAGCAATAGGGCAAGTCGCAGGAGGAATGGCTCTTGGGCTAAGCTTTGCCAGTAGAGAGGCTTTTCTTTTTTCAAACCTAGGAGTTATTCAAAATGATAGTTTAAGGAATTATAAGCCTATGAGATACGGTGAGAACCCAGAGTATATTGTAGGTTTTATAGAGACTCCAAACTTAGAGGGTCCCTATGGGGCACGTGGTGTTGGAGAATATGGAGTTATAGGTATGCCCTCAGCACTAGCAAATAGCTTGTCAATTGCAGCTAACGTTCAACTTAATCAGTTACCTTTAATGCCTGAGCTTATCTGGAAAACAAAGAAAGGTGGGCAGATATGATTCCCTTTAATTTTGATTATTATAAACCCGCTTCAATAGATGAGGCTGTTAATATTTATGAAGAGCTTTCTTTAAAAAATAGAAAACCCTTGTATTATTCAGGAGGCACAGAAATAATAACTTTGGCTAGAAACAATAAAATTGATACTTCTGCAGTGATTGATATTAAGGGTATTCCTCAATGCAGGATGTTTGAAATTAGTGAAAAAGAAATTATCATTGGAAGTGCAGTATCCTTAAGCGAAATTTCTGAAACAAACTATTTCCCTTTGCTTAAGAAGGCAACTCTTTTTCCAGCTGATCATACCACTAGAGATAAAATAACTATAGGTGGGAACATCTGTGGGGAAATAATATATAAAGAGGTAGTTTTACCCCTGCTTATTTCTGATTGCAAAGTTTTAATTTCCAGTAAAAAAGGAACTCGTCAGGTGGATCTAAATCAGGTATTTGATAAGAAGTTGCTTCTTGAACCTGGTGAGCTATTGTTACAAATGAGAATAAACAGAGAAAATACTGGGTTACTTTTTTACGCTGTAAAAATTATAAACCAAGGGGTGACAGGATATCCCTTAATCAGTATCGCCGCTGTAAAAAAGGATAATTTTATAAGAGTAGCCATCAGTGGACTATGTGCTTTTCCTTTTAGGTCAAGGAAATTAGATGAGGCCCTGAATAACAAGAATATGACTATTCCTCAGAAAACTTTAGCAGCATTAAACCTCTTGCCTGCACCAATAACTCAAGATATACAAGGTAGTGCAGAATACAAAAGCTTTGTATTTAAGAATGTACTTCAAGAAGTTTTACAATCTCTAGGAGGTAAATAAAAATGATTGTTTATAAACAGGTAACGAAATTGGGACTTGATATAAACGGAGAAATAAGAAATGTAATTGTGAGACCAGCAGATACTCTTTTAGAAGTACTTAGAGATAAACTTGGATTAACAGGTAGTAAGCCAGGATGCGAAAATGGTGATTGTGGCGCATGCACAGTGATAATAGATGGATGGCCTATTAAGTCCTGCATTATCCTAGCAGTGGAAGCTGTAGGGCATAAAATAACTACTATTGAAGGACTCAAGGATACTCCAATCCAGAAAGCTTTTATCTTAAAGTCAGGCTTTCAATGCGGTTACTGCACCTCTGGTTTTATCATGAACTGCCACGCTCTGATTACTATGCATCCAGATGCAAAGGATGATCTCATAAAAGAATGGCTCGAATCCAATATATGCAGATGTACCAGCTATGGAGAAATTGAAAGAGCTATAAAATCCGTCTTAGAGGGATTGTAATAGGTGGGAGCAAAGCTTTTCTTTTACGAAGGCTTTGCTCTTTACTTTGGCAGAATTTTCTTTTGAGAATGTGGAATATGTGATTTAGTTCTTTAAGTTATGAAGTATAGAAGAATTATTGAAGAAGGGTTGTCCAATTTCAGCTTAGGCACCCCTATCAAATATCCTCTTTAGAATAAAGCAAAATATGCAAATTTCACATCCTTTACAACATAATTTTCGGAAACTTAAAGTGCTAGTATAAAATACACTTTCAAATATTATATAAATTAATAATATTTGTTGTAATACTTATGTATAATCAGACTAACTCATTTGTTACATTTTTCTACAACCTAGAAAGTTATAAAAAAATTTATGCTTATGATATATTAAAGGAACTTAACTATAAATCTGAAAAAGGTTCAAATGTTGAAGAATTATACTTTCTCTTTAAAAACAGAAAAAGAAAACTCATAAGAAATATAATTTGTGAACTAGATGGAAGTTTAATAATTTGTAAGAAAGAAAAATGTATTGGTCGAGAACACAGGTATTTTATAACGAAAGAAGGAATTGAAATTATAAATGAATATTTTGGAAAATAAAGGTTTGAAACTGATACCTTAGAAAAATCTTAAAATAAATTATTGCCAAGGGAAAACTCCATCTGGTCTTGATAAGAGCTCAGATGGAGTTTTAATATTATTTAGAACGTTATATATATTCAATTTAGCCTATAACGTATAAAATATATAAAGTTTTATTTGTAAACTTACATACAAGGTTTACTTTGTAATGCTCCCTCCTTATTCCTCATTTCAATCCGCACTCCCCAATAAACCTAGATACCATTTTATCCTTATCCTTGATATATTTAGGCACATATAAAAATAGCCTTTCCTTAGTTCTGGTTATAGCAACATAAAACAGTCTTCTTTCTTCCTCAATATTTTTCTCTAAGCTATTTTTATGTGGTAAATAGTCCTCAATGCAGTTTATAATAAAAACATTGTTAAACTCCATTCCCTTAACCCCATGGATACATAGAATTTTTATTAGAATATCATTACAATAGATTGAAATAGGCTAGCTTAAAGATGTTCCTTGCTTTTAACTTAGATTTATTCCATTCATATAACTAATATTAGTATACTGCTTTTTTTATAGTTAAGACAAGAGATATTAAATCTATTACTTGTACAAACCTCCATTAATAAATCTCTTAATTTATTTAAGGGTCTACAAATATTTATAAATAAAAAGTTTGAAAATCCTATATAATATATATAAGAAAATCATCCTTTTACAATTTATATAATATCTAATATTGGCATTTGCAATAAAAACCCGACCGCTTTGAAAATAAATGCATTAGATATATTACTAAATTCTTAGTCTAGAATACTGCTTTATATTTTATATAATTTTGTTCTTAATTAAAACGCCATTTACCAAATTATGTTCAGAGAACTTTCTATCATTCATTAATGCTAACAAGTCAAGCATAACTTTCTTTGATTTATAAAATGATTCATTTTGCTTAAGATTAAGATAAACAAATTCAATCATATAAGATAATGCCAAAGGAGTAAGTATTTTTGTTGGGTTTACTAATGGCATTTTAAACTTATAAGAAATGGAATTATTTTCTATTTTTATGATAAATTGATAAATTGATATAGGTTTATAATTATCCTCATGAGCATTCCCTCCAAATACTATAACTGGAGCAGTATTGAATGGGTATAAATCACCTTTACCAAACAAATTTACAAGTGCTTTATTCTCATTCTCGGTAAAGGAATTAGATATTAGAGAAAAGATATTATCTGAGACTCCTAAACTATATAATTCCTCTTTTGTATTAAATTCTGAAGAGAATAAATCTAATAAGTAAGACTTAACCAAATAGAATTGTCTATCATCAGCTATAAAGAAAAACCTAGCACAAAAGGATGCTAGAGAAACTATTAATAAACTATCATCTAATTTTACAAGTTCTTGGTCGAAGTTTGTTTTAAGTTTTGATAGAAATTGATTAAATTCAAATGTAAATTCAATTGTTGTAGTCATATTCTTATTATTCACTTCACTAACGGGTTTATCAATGAATTTAACTTTTTTAAATGAGCCTTCAAAATATTTTTTTATTATTTTACGATTGTTATTTGTAAGGGCGATAAATATTCCATGTTTAGTATTGTCTTTATTGTTATTCTTAAAAGAATCAAACTTAGTAGAGAAATACATGGATGCATGAAACATAAATCCTTCCTTCTTAATTTTTTCTTCATCTTTTGTTTCAAGATACTCTAAAAAATTGTTCATATCATTAATAAAAAAATCAAGTTTTAGAGTTATTTCTTCTTCTGAAAATTTATTATCTTCATAAGCTAATTTTAATGCTTGTCCAAATGTTTTACCCATTTTAATGCTTGTTATATTTTTTATAAATCCTTCATTCAATTTTTGTAAAACTCCTGCAAAAAACAATATTAATCTAAAGTTAGGAAGTTCGTTATTAAATGCTTCATATTCATCTTTAGTTAAAATCCTCTGATTATCTTCCTGTAAGTAATTTTCGTAAGAATAGGTCGGCATCTGTATTATGTCTGAAGAAATCTCTCGACAGAATGTACCAAAGTACATCTTTTCTTTCCCAAATAGCACACTTAGTCCCCCTTCTTCTATATAGTTTAATCCAATATGCCCAAAGAACCTCATTTTAGTTTTAACTACTTTAAGTTATCAACTTTAATACTTTCTATATTTCTTGTTTTGTTGCCATATCATAATTCATCCCATACATATAACCACAATAGAAAATATTATTAAAAAATGAAGAGGTTCTTCCTAATTTAAAAAACCCCAAATTAAAATTTTTCTTCAGTATTATTTTGAAATTTTTTTCCTTATAAAACATAGTAAAATATTTTTCGGAAAGACCACCATTTTCCTTTGCGAATCCGCTCATTTGTCTATCCGCTATCAACGTATATGGCAACCAATTGTCTAATAATTTATCAAAATTAACATTTTCTAAATTTTTTCGAGTAGGAAAATTATGATGCATATTCCGGTATCTCTATTTCAGCATAACGGTCTCCTGCAAATCTATCGGTAACATATTTAACGAAAAGCAAAGTTAATATATAATCTATATATAAAGATGCATCCATGCCTCCTCGAAGCTCATTACAGCTATTCCATAATGAACTGTAAAGTTCACTCTTTTTTACTGCCAATTAAAACCACTCCTGTCAAAATTATTTATAGCAACTCATCATCTATCTGTTTTATGCACCTGGCATCTACCACGAACAATTAAAATTATACTCTTCATTAATGTATTTTTCTACAAACTCCATCAAATTATTTTCAGATTTTGAGGGGGTCGTTTTCGATATTTTAGCTATATAAATACTCAAAACCCTATACCTTAACGCATAATACCCTTAAATCATTAAAGGGGGTGTACCCCCATAAGCAAAAATTCCCTCAAACTCTATTAAATTACTAATACTCTCTATACTGCTGATATCAGCCTATTCCTTCTCTATCAACGCCACTGACTCAACGTGTGTTTAGATAGTAAGATGATATAAATGTGCGCAAAGAATGGTTTTGCGTAAAGATAGACTCCCTTTTGGGTGAGGGGGTCATAGATTTGTTGAGGTTTATACTTTTACGCAATACCATTTTGATATAACCCGTCCACATAGATCCAAAAATGTAACGAACATGTCGTTAATGAACTCTAAATTCATCCAAAATTACTGCTGCCTCCTCATAGTTTAAATCAACTAATATTTCAAGAATATCTTCATACGCACTAATCAATTCTTGGTCCTGTACGATTTCATCACTATATGTAATGAAAGATTTTAAAATAATCATAGTCACTATATATTTTTGTTCTTTTATCGTTTCCTTAAACTTTTTATTTTCTTCCTTTGCTCCTTTAAAACTATTTCTGATTGAAACTAGAATTTCCGGAAACAACTCATCCATATGTAATTGGTATATAGTTCTTAGTAATTCTTTCAAATGATACTTTCCATACTTAGAAAATTGCTTGTTTAGGAATTGCTTATCTACATATGAATAATTTGTTGTAAGCTTTTGCCAATCTCCACAGCAATACCTAGTTACAGAAAGCATAAGTGATTTGTATAACTGTATTCGAACATATTCCTCATTAATATCATTTACCTTTTTCTCAATATATAAAATTTTCTTTTCACATACATTTCTTCTTTTTGAATCAACATAAGAGTCAAAAAATTCACACAGAAAATTACCAAATATATCTTGATAAAATTCAATAGTATCTGATGTAAACTTCGTAAAATCAACTCCATCAAATAATGTATCAATTACTATCTTTGCATCATTCTTGGTTTGAATCATTTCTCGTAGAAACATTTCTACTATTTCATGTTCTTGAAAAGTATCAAATATTTCATGAGCATTGTGACTTCTTTTATTATATTTCCAAATATCAATCACACATAATAAAATCTTATGAATTACAATCCTAAAAGAAGTGCTTGCAAAATTTAAACCGCAATTTGCAACATAACATATTATAGATATATCATAGTTACTCATATCAAAATCATCTATCTCGAAAGATTCTTCCAATAACAAATAACTTTCTATTATCGCCTCTTCATGACTGATATAACAGTCTCCGTTATCATCCTTGATATAACAGTCTACCCCTGATAACTTAGGTTGCCTGTTAGGGATAAATACAAAATCTTTCTCTCCCCTATTCATCTTGAAGTAATCTGCATTGTACTTTTGGTGAAGCATTTCATCTTCAGCTAACTTGATAATCGTATTAAATACCGCTTGTGCCAACATCTTATTAGCAAATAAATATTCTTTAACATATTTAGTCATTTCAATAATGACACCATGCTGCCCTTTAAACATCAAGCAATCCAACATAATTTTCTTTATTTCATTTTTTGCAACAGTACTAATGTCACTTTCCAATTGTTTCAATAAAATTGACATGAGCGCTGTATCTGCCAAAAAACTTCCATTAGAAAACAAGCTTTTTATCCCATTGAGCCATATTCCACAAAACTTTTCTCTTTTCTCATATTCCAATTCTTGTTGATTTATTGCACTAGCAATTAATAGTATTAATCTATTTTCATACTGAAATGCCGTATTTGTATCTTTCATTATTTCTAAGATTACTTCAATTGCGTTAAGAATTGAAGTCAAATCAATTTGTCCCGATATTATATTATCATTACACTTCTTAATCGCCGCATTCAATCTTTCTTGAGATTCATTAGATTCTTCATGTCTTTCAACAACCTTTTCTGCTTCTCCTGTTATTTTAGGTTCTAGCATAATTATATTTTCGGTTATCTTTGTTTCTTTTGCATCACGCATATCCATTTTTTGAATCTGTAAATAGTCTAGCGCGTTCTCAGCATCATTTTTTATAATTGAATATAAGTAGTCAAGAACTCTATAACTCTTATCTTGTATTACCGAATCGAAATAGATTTGTGTGTGTGATACATATTCTTGCATACTTAAATTGCATTTTGCATCTAACTCATACCTGTCTTTAAGATCATGTATTCCAACGGTCATAAGAATTTGCCTTTCAAGCAACTCTTTTGTTGGGTTTTTTATATACAACGTATATCTTGATGTATCACAATGGACAAGTTCTATACTTGTAGCTAAATCCAAGGCATACCCCGGCAATTCATGTTCAAAATGCATTCCAATACTTTCAATTATCGTAAACAACGCTATATTATTTGATTTTGAATAAATGGTATCTTTAACATAATCTGCAAATGCAATAGTCAATTCCTGCTCATTTTTATAGGCTTCCAAATTGCTAATTATAACCTCTTTAAGGCAAAAGATAACATCAGCTATCAAAGTAGGTATATTGTAGTCTCTAATTCCTGCCATCCACATATTACCATTTCCCCGGTATTCTTTAATCACATTGTTATCATTAAATTTTACTTTGATTTTAATTACATGTTCCGGATTACTAATTACATATTCTGATACTGTCCTGTTTACAAATTGAATTGCCCACTGAAATCCCACTTTAAAATTCAATCGGAACAGATTCCATAAAAATACATTCTCATGCACTGTTCTATATGAATAATTATGATGTTCGGCTTTCTCACTCAACCCATATTCAAAATCCTTAGATAATCTATCTGATCGATAAAAATGAAATTCCTCCGTATCTACACTTCCACGTAACCATAATGTATCAGCAATTGAACATAACTCACACGCTAACCTTATTACCAAAGCAGGATAAGCATTCTGCAATGTCCATTCCATAACATCTTCTGATTTACGCCTGTTTTTTCTAGTTACATTTGTATAATTGCTAACTAATGTATTAAAAAACTCTTTTAACCACTCTTCTGAGTTCTCCGCCATTCGATAAAGTGCTTCTAGGCATGAAGATATTTCATCTATGATTTTATAATAGCTTTCTTGCTCTGATTCCTGTAATGAATATTCCACATAATATTCCATCATAACACAAGCAGATGAAGCAATAGTATTCACCCTATCTTCTTGTTTTGCATAATCCAAACACAACTTAACTATATCATCTTTTCTAATTACATTTTGCTTGTATATCTCTTCGTTTTCTAGAAGCTGTATAATGCATGGTCTTCCATTGCCAATTGGAGATAATTTCATTTGCGGTGACCCTTGTCTAACATTTAGTAACTTAGCTTCAAATGCAAATAAATTAATATTCTTCACAAAATCAAGTAAAATATCATGTTCTAAAATATTCAGCCCTTGTTCTTCAAAATAATTGTCGCAGAATCTTGACTTAACAATCCCAATTTCTGTTTGTCTTTTCCAGTCTTGAGAGATTTCATTAGAAAAGATAAGGCTATATACGAACTTATCTCTATTTAACTGTATAAACAATTTATTTGAAATCCAAATCTGATACCTTCTATACACACAACGTCCAAGACTTTCTATTTCATCGTAGAAAGTCTGATATATTCCTTTGCATAAATCAAAAACTTTATCAAAATAGTGTTCAAAGCAAATATCTTCAAAAATATCATATTTCAGTCTGATATATTCTCCCTGTTGAATGATTACACCTTCCGAAAATAATGCATACACTATATCCCCATCTATATCGTCTTTATGAATACCCAACAATAACCTTTTAGCTCTTTCAAACACAATCTTCTCAATTGCTTCAGCAACTTTATTACTAGGTATACAATACAATTTAGATTTTTCTTTTAAACATATTATATTTTGCCAAATATATTCTCTTAAAGAATTCTCATCAACTATATTATCAATATCCACCGAATTGCTAACAATCAAATTTATATAAAAAGGCGATTTTAATAAGTCAACATATGTTTTCATTCTATACATCTTACGAATAACCAGATATTTCTTCATAAGCAATAAAAGCTCATCTTCTGTTATATTACCAATTTCGTAAGTCTTTATCGAAAAATTTGTTTCCAACTTAATAAAAGCATTTTTATCGCTTGTTCTACATGATGTTATTATGTATACATTTTGATATTTACCTGCTACATCATACAGATACTGTAACAATTCGAATTTTGTTTTTGCGCAGTCTGCAATGAACTCAAGAGCATCAATAAAGAATATTAATTTCTTTCCATTAAGACACTTCAAAATATCATTGATACAGCAATTCCAAATGTTATCAACATGACTTTCTTCCATGAATCTTTCGGCACGAGCATATAAAACCAACTCTTCATTTTCAACATATTTTTTACATAAAACTGATTTGCCACTACCAGCTCCACCTTGTATTGAAATATATCGCTCATTGTCTTTTCTTATTGCTTCAAGGAGTTCATTTCTATTGATCTCATATTCTCCATTAATCAATCCTTCGTAAGCGTCAAATACTCCCCACATTTTTATACTCTTTAATACATGAGATAATAGTCTCAAACAAAGGAGGCTATTATTATGTTAAAAGTAAAAGTCA
>DATCIH010000049.1:0-2212 GCA_036507955.1 Clostridiaceae bacterium
GATGGCGGGTTCGAAGTCCTCGGCAGATTTGACAATTCCGATATAAGAGGCTGTAATCTGCTGATGGAATAATTACCCCATTTCCCCTGAAAGAAATAATAATCTATTTTTTGCCAATAATCAGGTTATATGAGTGATCGACCCAGGAGAAGATATCTTTATCAGTTACAGATCCGTCGAGCATTACAGTATTCCAATGCTTTTTATTCATATGGTTTTTAACTATACTATATAAATAATTGAAATACAACCCTTTTACTTAAATATAATGTTTTTGTTACGCTTAAATTTGCCATTTTCAATCCTACAAGGGTCAATTCATCTGAATGGGGGATCAATATGTCCTGAATAAACACTGGCTATAATTTCCTTGCTATTTGGCACAAGATATTTAATATATTTTCCGAAGAAAAGCACCGCAAGCGTCACTATTGCCAATATAAGAATGATAGGAAGCCCCCAGAACAAGGTGGCGATCGGATTAGAGGATATTCCAGTTTCATAAGCTTTCAAAACAGACGAATAGAGAAATCTGTGATCAGGATAAAAGATTAACAGGCCATAGAAGAATAAAGGCAAAATTAGAAAAGCTAAAAATACGATCCATCTTCGACTGTTTGTAATTGATTTATATGCAGCTATCAATGGTGGTACCAATATAAGAAGTACAATAAATATGCTTAAAATCATTGAGGAATTTTCATTTAAACCAAATAATTGACTGATCCACAAACCGTAAAATCTTTCATCACCACCCGTCAATGCCCAAAATCTACTCAACGGCATGCTTGCTAAAATTAATGAAAAGCCAGCTAAGCTGTATTTACTTGATCGCAACATAAACATACCAATCCACATAAACATATAATCGCTAAATAAAGGACCTGCGATAGTAGCCAATTTATAAGATGTACCAGTAAGTGTTGGTGAAAAAAAGTGTCGATCAAAAGTTAGAAAACCCACTTTACCACATAGAATTTCTCCAACAATATGGTGTATTAATTGATGCATCTGCGTAAGAAGAAACAAAAGCATGATAAATGCAATAAAGAATTTACCACTTAAGGGTATTTTAATTTTGTGTAATTTTTGATTCATGGTTTTTGATTTATTCAGATCTATATATTAATGGGTTATACATTTTTCATTTTATTTTATTAATTCTTTATAAAAATTAATAAAATCTTATTAAAGACTGAAGTTTTATTTTATTGTTGCCTTTAGCATTAATTACATAAATAAAATCATCACCTTAAAAGTCTTATATATAATTAATATATTATAATTCAAGCACATAATATAATATTCCGGTGCTCTGCACCTTTTATCTCTTCAACATACATTTACCTACAAATATTATGGTGCTCTGCACCTTCACATTTCCATTCACTCAATTAACTTCAAATAGTCAGGTTGTTTCAAACCGAACGGGTTTTATGAAAAGCAGCAGAGCTGCGAAATATTTGTAGAAATGCTATTAAAAAGTATTACGGTAGGTGCAGAGCACTGTAATATTAAAGCCCTAGAAAAAATGGAATTATTCCAGCCAATTGTGGTAATCTAATGTTTACCCGTAATTAGATCGTACGAATGATCGATCCAGGAGAAGACATCTTTATCAGGTACAGATCCGTCGAGCATTACAGTATTCCAATGCTTTTTTATTCATATGGTTTTTAACTATACTGTTTAAATGATTGAAATACAACCCTTTTACCTAAATTAAAAGCCACGGTCTGCAATTTATGCATAGTTTATTATCAAGGTATTAGTCAAATTATTTGTTTTTCGGTGAGTTAATTCCTCTTTGCTTTGAAACGGATTCAAGTTTTTCTTGCCATTTGGATTTTTTAATCGGTTTCTTTTTATTCTCCTCCAATGTTAAAAGCACAACATCAGTGTTAATGAATAGTTTCGAAATAATATTTTGAGTATAAGTTAGAATGTTAGCAAGGAAATAGTAATAAGTAAGACCAGAAGAGAAATTATTCAAGAAAAGCATAAACATCACGGGCATCATATACATCATTAACTTCATACCTGGTTGATCTGAACCAGGAGAAGATCCTGTCATCTTCATTGTAAGTAAGGTTGATGCTGTCATTAGAAGTGTAAAAAGACTAACATGGTCTCCATACATCGGAATGATGAATGGGAGTTTTAAAATCGAATCATAAGTTGACAAATCTGTCGCCCAAAGAAAGTGTTCCTG
>DATCIH010000050.1:0-35190 GCA_036507955.1 Clostridiaceae bacterium
AGATATCATCTGTAGGGAATAATAAATAATGCCCATGTAACGAGATAAATTGTTATATTCCATAATTCCCTATTTTTTATTTTTTATTTTATCTTTTATATTATTAATATAAGTATCTTTTGACATTTCAAGGCTATCAAAGCTGTTATCAGTTGATATTCTTTTTACAGAATTATTCTTAATATCAAATTTGCCATCTTTATAACCTACAATAAAATAGTAATCTTTAGGCAAATCCCAATAATTATTTTTATCTTTACCTATAAAAAGTAACAGTTGATCATTTACCTGGGATAAATCAGTTCCATCATATAAAATTTTAACATAGCCTTCATTAATTTTTCCATTTGGGGCGTATGTGTCTTTAGCCTTTTGATCAATTTGTACATAGCTAGCTAAAGTTGTAACCCCTCTGGCTCTACAACTGTAATAACATCTCCAATTGTTAAATTTCCATATTGGGAATTAGTAACTTTGACAGCCAATTTAGAATATGTTGCATTGCCTTTATCAAAATAAGTTATCTCCTGAACAATACCTTCAATAACTGCATCTGAAGCATTAGTTAAAGCATCTAAATTGTTACTGCTGGTGGAATATTTAAGTCTGAATAAATATCCATGCAGCTTTGACTCTTAACAGTAGTTGGCAAATACCATATTTTAGTATTTAGGGGTACCGCCAACATTATACGGATTTACAACGTTAAGCAATAAAGTTGGCTAATTACCTCTGTTTTAACAACGTTAAGGATTTGGTATATTTAATGGTCGTAATGAATTTAATGATACTTTAATTTTGGAGTCAAAGTTGAACTCACCGAGAAAATTTATATGCTCCCATCCTAACGGAGATATATGAGGTAGTAAATCTTCTCTAAAAGTACCATTCGTTTTCTGATATTCAATTGCTTTTGATAAATAAATAGTATTCCATAGTGAGATGGCATTTAGAAGTATATTAAGGGCACTTGATTTTTGCAGTTGATCTTGTATTGAACGATTTCTGAATTCACCAAGTTTTCCGAAGAACACAGCTCTAGCTAATGCATTCATTGCCTCACCTTTGTTTAATCCACGGTTTATTTTATGGCGTAAGGCCTTGCTTGAAACATAATCAAGAATAAAGATTGTCTTCTCAATATATCCCATTTCTTTAAGAGCTGTTGCTAAACTATTCTGCCTAGCATAAAACCCAATCTTGGACATAATTAAAGATGCAGAAACACTGCCCTCTCTAATCGAATGAGATAATGATTATTTCATGCGTATGGATCCATTGATTCGCAGTTGAGATCCACCGATACGCACAATGGGTCCACCATAAATGTTTCTTACTATTTACAGAATAATTCCACTTATTATATAAACTTCTGTAAAATATAAATCGAAGCATTATGCTAGCACATTTTACAAAAGTGTATTAATCTCACTTAACTATGTCTTACGTGGACAAAAGCACCTGAGATGTATTTTGTTATCGGTCTAAAATGAACTGGGACACAACTAAAGTTGTGTCCCGAAATAAAATTATTTTTTTAAATTTTTCGCTCTATTTGGCTTTGCCTTAGGCTTCATGACATAATTGTCCTTTTTTGCAGTTGGACTTTTATAATTAGATATTTTTGTTTTATTACCTTTATTAGTATCTGATGTTTTAGGTTTGAAAAATTTAGTTAACTCCATAAACCATAAAAACAGGAAGATAAATGCTCCTTCAGATGCAAACATTATTGCTTGACTCTTGAGTCCTAACATTGAAGGTAATAGGATAACCACAAAGGCTACTATTATTATTATCCATTTATTAATTTTAATTTTTGGCATTAGATAAATTCTAAAAAGTGTAAAAATAAATATTTCAACAATAACAAGAAGAAGAATAGGAAGAATTAATCTAGATATTGATGACCAGTCCATATATTTACCTTCTTTCTTTAATATACTACTAAGATATTATTATTATCTAAAACCAAACATATTTCAAGCTATTTTTTAATATTTTTGTAAATAATATATACTAATAATTTTTTAAAAACTGTAAATAATAGAATTGTAAAAGTTTAATATGAAGGAGATGTATTTTATGAAAACTTTTGATATCGTAGCACTTATCCTTGTAATTGTTGGAGCAGTCAATTGGGGACTTATAGGATTCTTCCAATATGACTTAGTGTCTGCTATATGCGGTGGACCAAGTTCTGCAATTAGCAGAATTATATTTGCTCTTGTTGGTTTATGTGGTTTATATGCCATATCCTTCTTAGGAAGAGATAGAGAAAGACATGTAGACTAAATACAATTCTTAATAGACTAAAAAAATATAATGCTTGAAGCAACACTATGCTTCAAGCATTATATTTTTTAGCTTGCAAAATTAATTTTATATTTGCTTTTTAACACATTATCTAAAGCAGTGTATCTAATACCAAGATTTGTTATATAAGTTAAATCACTATCTATAGGCTTTATTCCTTTAGATATGGATTCTGCGCGATTCATATATAATTCTGCATAATCTATAATTATTTCTTTTTTCGTAATATATAGTTCTTTAATGTAAATATCCCCTTTATTAAAGCTAAAGCTGTCATAAAGATGTTCTAAATCTTTTGCTACTTTCTTTATTCTTTTTACTGTTTCTCCCTCATCAAGCTTATTTGCATAATAAATCTTTTCAATATTCGCTTCTGTACTTAAAAGATTGTTTAATTTTACATTTATTTTTTCTTGCGTCCTTGAATAGTTTATATAATTTTGTTTACCATTGCTGTTAAATAGAAAGAACCCAATTATTAAAACTAAGACTAAGATTACTAAAATAATACTAAAATTTATTTTTCCTCTTAACATAAAAAAACTCCTATAAATATATAGTTATATTTACAGGAGAATCAGTTATTTTAGAACAAATTTATTATAATTCTTTTATTATATTAAATAATTTTAATGCAGCCTTTCTTGGACCACCCTTTTCCTTTCCTGGAACTCCTAATCTAGTCTTCATCTGTCCTACTTTTACTCCAGATTTATATAATTTATCGAAATAAATATCCAAAAGTTTATTAGTTTCTTCCATCATTTGTACTGGTCCAAAAGGATTCGCAAAAAAAGATTTTACAAGACCAATTTCAGTGGTAGTACCCTTTGCCATTCTTGCCCCAGCTCTGAATACTTCCTTTGCTTCCTCAGGTGTATCAAAGTACTCTATAGCATCTTCAATATCTTCAAAATCATCATAATTGTTAGCATAAAGAAATATATCCACAGGATAGCCCTTTATTATATCCCTATAGCTAGTAATTGGAATAACAAGTCTTGCATTTATTTTATCAGGATTCATAAATATGCTTCTGTCTATTTCTCTAAAAGCATAACCCGGGTCTAAATCATCAAGTCTTACAAAGGCTCCTATTTCTGTTCCTGAGGCCAAAGGCTTCTCATCTCCGTTAAGAGAAAGTATTCCCATGTCATCAAATATTACTGTCATATCACTTATATAATTGCCACTAAGTAGTCTTAAAGCCTCAAGGCTTTCGGATTTACCTGCACCACTATCTCCCATAATAACTACATTTGCCGTTTTACCATCCTTCATGATTATATTTACCATGGCACCATGGATTGGTAGATTACCCCTTTTAATCATTATTAGGTTATGAAGCGTCAAGGTCATCTTTTTCATATAACCAAAATAATCGATGGATTCATCGTAGCTAACGAAGCCTAACATAATATTGTTTTTTATGTCATCATAAAACATTGTTCTTACGTCGTCGCAGGTATCCTTAGCTCCATAAACATACACTAGATCTGGTTTTTTATCCTTATATTCACTATCCTTAGCCATCTCAAACAAATTGCATAAAGTAACTCCATGCGCCATAAAATCTCTATGGAAATAAATATATGCCAAAAGTGTTCCTACTTTTGCAGGATAACAAAACCAATGATCCTTGTTTATATAGCAATCCTTTAAGGGATTTTCAGTTGTTTGAGAAAATACGCCATCTCTGGTGTTTCTCTTAGGATATACTATAAAAGGCGGATCAAGCAAAATAGAATCTATAAAAGGGATATCCTTCAAACATTCATACTCTACTGGACATGGCCATTTTACACTGGTTAAAATAAGACCTGCATTTCCGCCTGCTGGTAGTTGCCTATAGACCTTTGGTTTAAAGCCTATTACATTTTCCTCTATCTTTCTGTAGAGGTTTAATACTAGTTTTGTAAATTCATTATTTGCGTCAATAAAGCTTACGCTTTCTAAACCCTCATTTATCTTTGAATTTTGAACTATAGTGTATCTTTCTAACCTTCTCCAATAGCCATAAAGATCCTCAATAAAATGAATAAAACTATCCTTATCAAGCAAAAGTTTTTCATATTTATTGTTAAGGTTCAATATCTCTTCTACCTTTAATATTGCCAAGAATCTAAATACTGTAATAATTGTATCCGCAATTATTACTTCATCCTCGTCACCTATGCTATCCTCAAGGAATTTATACACATTTGAATTTCTTCCTTTGATTCTATTTAGATAAGATATTAATATCCTTTTAAATCCACTACTTCCCAAAAGTTTTTCTTGTGAATCGCAGTACTTAGCTGTAAAATTTATCATTACTTTATCGTTGCTAAGCGAGAAATCTTTTTTCATATAATTTTACCTCCCGAAAGTTTTTTCTTTAAAATATTGATTAAAAACTCTTAGTCCCCATATCTATTATATAGCAATAATGAAAGTATGAAAATACATTTATGCATATTTGATAATTTCATCTAATTAATTGTGCTTATTGTTTAAAAATTTATCATATTTCCTTTAAATTACTATTTATTATTTCTTTTATAAACTCACTTAATTCACCTTGTTCTGCCTTAGTATAGTTCTTAGCGTATATTGGTTTTGAGATTATTAAAGTAATTTTTGCAGGTTTAATCTTACCTTGAGCCTCAAAAATATTAAAAGTACCATTTATTGTTATTGGAACTATGGGGATGTCAATCTTTGTGCCAAGTTTTAAGCTTCCTTTTTTAAATTCTCCTATGCTCCCATCCTTACTCCTTGTCCCTTCTGGAAAGATAACCATAGAATACCCATTCCTTAAATTCTCTATTCCTTCATTTATAGATTTAATAGCTTCCCTCACGTTAGACCTATTAATGAATATACAGTGCATCCTTCTCATCCAAGCTGAAATAATGGGTACTTTAATTAGATTATCCTTAGCAATAAAGCCCATGGATTTATCTATAGCGCTAACCATTAAGGGTATATCAAATAAGCTTTGATGATTTCCAACAAAAAGGCAATTTCCCTCTGGGAGATTTTCCATACCAATCACTTTAACTTTACTTCCAGTTTTTGAAATTGAATTTCTTCCCCAATCATATACTACCTTTTTTAAATACTTCTCCGAAATATCCTTCCCTTTGAACTTTTTATAATATTGATATTTTATATTATTAATAAAAGTAAATAATACATATAAAATAAAATAAACGTAAAAAAATAAAGATCTCAACACCTTAATCACTCCTACAATTTTATATATTTATTATACTAATCCAAGAATTATTAATCAATGAATTAAATCAGTATAAATAATTTGTTTTATTGCAATAATTATAATTGGATTTATTTATTAATTTTGTAGAACGTGATAAACTATATTAAGTTGTTTGAGGAGATCGAATGAAAACAATAAAAATTATGTTCTTTGTGCTATTGTCTATTGTCTTCTTAAATAGTTGCAAGGAAAGCCCTACTCTTACTACTATTGATTATGAAAATAAGGTGGGAAACCTAATTGTTCATTATATTAATGTAGGTCAGGGAGATTCAGAGCTTATTTCTTTTAATAACAAGTATATGTTAATAGATGCAGGCCCTAAGGATGAGGATAGCACTCTTATTAAATATCTTAAAAAGCTTAAGGTAAAGCGTTTAGATTATGTAATTGAAACTCATCCCCATGAGGATCATATAGGAGAAATGGCAAAGGTAATAGCAGACTTTAGTATAGGTAGCTTTTATGCTCCTAAAGTGACAACTACTACAAACGCCTTTCTAGATATGGTATCTGCCCTTAGAAATAAAAATTTAAAAATAAATGTTGCAAGAAGTGGAGCTTCTTTAAATTTAGATCCAGATATTACCTGCAACATATTAGCTCCTAATAGTGATAAGTATGCGAATCTTAACGATTACTCTATAGTCCTAAAGCTTATCTATAAATCCACCAGCTTTATTTTTATGGGTGATGCTCAAAAACTAAGCGAAGATGAGATATTAAGTAAGAATTTCGATGTAAAAGCAGATGTACTTAAGGTAGGTCATCATGGTAGCAAGACTGCTTCCTCCAAGGCTTTTCTTGATAAGTGTATGCCTTCAATTGCAGTAATAAGCTGTGGCATTGGAAATGATTATAATCATCCCCATAAAGAAACTTTAGTCGCACTAAAGGATATCGGTGCCACAATATACAGGACAGATATAAATAAAACAGTTGTACTAGTTAGCGATGGAAAAAATATAAACAGAAAGTAGTGATTTAAAAATGAACCCAGTAGCCTTTAATTTATTTGGAATAGCTATAAGATGGTATGGAATTATTATAACAGCTGGTATCTTACTCGCAATTTTAACTGCATATTATAGAGCTGAGAGTTATGAAATCAATTTTGATGATATTTTAGATATCTTTATAATTGCTCTACCCTGTGCAATTATAGGAGCTAGGCTATATTATGTAATTTTTAATTGGTCCTATTATCAAATGGATATTTTGAAAATGATAAATATCCGAGAAGGTGGTTTAGCAATCCATGGAGGACTTTTAGGCGCCTTCATAAGCAGTTACTTTATAGCAAGAAAAAAATCTATGAATTATATAAACCTTTTAGATTTAGTTGCTCCTTCAATTATATTAGGTCAGGCCATTGGTAGATGGGGCAATTTCTTTAATATGGAAGCCCATGGTGAGGTAGTATCCAAAAGCTTTATTTCTCATTTCCCAAGCTTTATACAAAAGGGAATGTTAATTGATGGAAGCTATTATAACCCAACTTTCCTGTATGAATCCATGTGGAATATTCTTGTATTTATAATACTTTTAATTGTGAGCAGAAATAAAACAAGAAGGGGTTTAACCTTTGGTTTATATTTGATTTTGTATTCTATAGGTAGGTTTGTTATAGAAGGACTAAGAACAGATAGTTTAATGCTTGGTCCTATTAGAGTTGCTCAATTAATCAGTTTGATATTTATAGTAGTAGGGTTAATAATTATATTTATCAAGTTTCCTTATAAAGAAAAAAGGGTGTAATTACGCCCTTTTATTCCCTGGTCTAAATAGTAGACATATTCCCCCTAATATAAGTATTATTGGTAGGAAGTACCTACCTAGATAAACCCTTATAAGGCCATACAAAATGGTAGTTTTAAAGATTGAATTTATTATTGCAATAATTCCAACAATGATTAGAACCCAAGCTATAGCTGTCCATTTATTTTTATCAAAATCTATACTTAAACCAGGATTTTCACTTTTACTTTTAAAAATAAAATCATTATCTACTACCGTTTCACCCCTATCTAGCTTATGGGCTATGGAAAAGGTATCGAAAAAGGTGAAGAACCAAAACACTGCCCGAAATAACCACGTAATATCATTTAGCCCTATTAAGTTGAATAATGTAGGAATTATTAAAAACAAGGCCAAAGTCTCAATTCCTCTTGTCAATAACCCTAGATACATATATCCCACCCCAGGAATCATGGCTGTTATAAATGTAAGAAATCCACTTCTTCTATTCAATTAAATCACTCTCCTAATATATTTTTCATTACATACGAATTATAATTTTGTTCTAAATTATTTAATTGCATCTTAACTCTCCACTCCAGGCTTATTAGACTATATTGAAAACTACCTGCATAAATAACTATCAAAAGAATTCCAGTACAAATCAAACTGGCAGCAGCAGACATTTTTTTGCCATAGTTGTTTACTCTATTGTTATCTCTTAATTTAGTAAGTAATCTATCATTATAATCATCTTTCAAATCTATATCTTGATTGCTACTCAATATCATTTTGTCAATATTGTCCCATTTCCTCTGCATAGCTCGAATCCCTCCTTTTGAAATGCAATTTTCAGTTTTTGCTTTCCTCTATAAATCCTACCTTCAACATTTTTTTTAGATATATTCATTATGGATCCTATCTCACTTTGGCTTAACCCAATATAATAATATAGAATAATTGGTAGACTAAGTTCAGTTGGCAACTTTTTTATGGAATCTTTTATGTAATTTTTTTCTTCTAGGTCAGGTTTATATTCAGTATTTGCTTCAAATAGTCCTGAGAGGAATGTTTTTATGCTCTTTTTCCTTTTATAATCTAAACACTTATTTGCAGTGATTTTATATATATAGGTAGATAAGCTGCTATTGCCCTTGAAGGCACCTATATTCTTATAGATGCTTATAAATACCTCCTGAGAGATGTCCTCAGCCTCCTGATAGTCCTGGGTATAAGAATAGCACAAAGATAATATTTTTCTTTTGTACTTATCCACCAGCTCTATAAAGGGTGCTTCTCGCCCTTTCTTTATCTCCTCCACCAGCTCTTGTTCATTCAAGGATATCACTCCTGACTATTTACTTTGATTACGCCACTGTCTACTCTCAATTTTACTGTACCCTGTCCGGTACCATATGTGTGTTCAATTCCCGCATTAATTTCTTTAATACTATTTACATAACATGCTCCTTGATTAACTTGAGCATCTATTTTCAAATTTTTATCTTCTGTAATAAAATTTATTACTCCATTTCCAGCTTGAATATCAATATTTTTCGATATTTTATTATTTATAGATATATCCCCATTATTGCTACTTATTATAATTTTTTCTGCCTTTCCCGTTATAGTTGTTTTACTATTATTCATCTTCATATATATATCATTCACATCACTTATGTTATGATTTCCATTATCGAGTTCTACCTTTAAGCTATTAAAAGATGTAATATTCAAATTTCCATTGTTTCCTTTCACACTTAAGCTACTATCAAGAAATTTTTCACTATTTTTAATATCTAAATTATCCCCGGTCACATTTATGCTATGTCCATCTGGTATGCTTAAAATAAGTACAACTTTTCTAATATTATCATTTTCAAAGCTAAAGGTATTTCCTTCCTTATTTTCTACTTCATTTATAAGTTGGGAAGTCTTATCCCAGCCTTTATCTAAAAAAATTTTAGCAGATAACTCTATGTTTTTGCCCGAGGACTTTCTAAATTCTATCTGTAGATTATTTCCATCTATATTTATTTTATTTCCAGTAGACTCTACCATCTTTGTTAAATTTTTCTCATCGTATAGGTTCTTATCAAAGTTATCTATAAGAGTTCCTATGCTGCCTCTATTTTCTAATAATTTTATTCCCTTTAATATTCCCTTCCCTAGTGATGAAAACAAATTTACAAACAAAAATACTAGTACTATGGGTATAACTAAAAAATTAAAATTAAGTTTTCCACCCTCCTTACCCTTAGAAAAAAGTAGAACTTCAAGCCCAAGCACAATGATAATGATTGGCCAGAATTTTATTATTTTATCCCCAAGTGTTGCATTTTCTCTATAAATAAGCATCCATATACCTAAAAATATAAGTCCTGCCGCAGCAGAAAAGGTACCTGTTTTTCTCATTGGAATCCTCCTATATTTTATTTTACATTAGTTTAGACGCAATAATATATCCTTATCCCATGACTAATAATAAATATAGCAATAACATTGCTATATTTATTATTAGTTCTAAGTTTACAAGCAATTTCCATTGCTTGCAAACTTAACTTTCGTCTTTGTTTTGTAGGCGCCCATGCTGAGCGCACCAAAAAAACGAGAAGCAAATAAAATTTGCTTCTCATTTTAAATATGGTTTAAGTTTAATTCTACCCTACGTTAAGAGAAAAATGCTTGTCCTATTAGTTATAATTACTTAACACTCTAAAGTAGTGCTAAGTAATTATTGATTGTTTGCACCTTTTAGCGGGCACTAACTAGTCACCAAAACATGTTCCAATGCTTCTAGCAACCTTAATAAGGTCACTATCAAGGCCTACATGCTTGTTATTGCCTATAACCTCTTCTAAGGTTACATCGGATATTTCATCACCCTTAAGTCTAACCATTCTGCCAAACTTGCCTTCACTTATAAGATCAACAACTGCTACTCCAAACCGAGTGGAAAGAATTCTATCATAGGTAGAAGTATCTCCTCCTCTTTGAAGATGACCTAATACTGTACAACGAATTTCATGATCCTTGATTATTTTTTCTAAATCATAAGCTAATTTATTTCCTATACCGCCAAGTCTTATTGGATCTGGACTATCCTCAACGATTTTGCTGACTACAACTTCGCCGCCCTTTGGCATAGCTCCTTCTGCAACAACAATTACGCTAAAGGGTCTTCCCATTGCTCCTCTTTCCTGAATCTTAGCAACAATACTATTTATATCATATGGAATTTCTGGTATTAAAATAGCATCCGCTGAACCAGCTATACCTGAATGAAGCGCTATCCATCCTGCATTTCTTCCCATTACTTCAAGTAGCATAACTCTATGATGAGATTCTGCAGTTGTATGAAGTCTATCTAAGGCTTCAGTCGCAATCTCTATGGCTGTATTAAATCCAAAGGTATAGTCTGTAGCTGCTAAATCATTGTCAATAGTCTTTGGTACTCCAATAACATTAACACCCTTTCTAGCAAAATCTCTAGCGGAGGTTAAAGTACCATCACCACCTATAACTACTAAAACATCGATGTTTTCCTTTTTCATATTTTCTACACCAACATCTGAAACATCTTTTTTTACCATCTTACCATTTTCTTCAACCTGATAATCAAATAAATTGTCTTTGTTTGAGCTGTAAAGTATTGTACCACCTCTATTAAGTATACCTGAAACTGTTTTGAGATCAAGAGGTACAAGATCATTATTGTATAACCCTCTATAGCCAAACTTATAACCAACAACTTCTAAACCATACTTTAATATCGCAGTCCTTGTTACCGCTCTAATTACCGCATTTAGACCTGGACAATCTCCTCCACCAGTAAGGAGAGCTATTTTCTTAATTTCTTTTGTCATATTCATTCCTCCTAATTCACACTAATATAGATTATACACTAAAGCTTATTAAACTTGAAGAATTTTTCACAATAAAAAAGCAATATTTATCGAAATTTAATTTATATTATTGTTTCCTAATAAAATTAATTAATTTATGCCAAAAAATTGTATAAAATGACTATTTTTTTATATTTATTGTGAAGCATAGAACTAACAAAATTAATCCCGCCAAGATTCTATAAATAGCAAAGATTCTCATAGGTTTCTTCTTTAAAAAATTTACAAATTTTTCAACTACCACTAAGGCAACCAAAAATGATACTATAATGCCTAAGGCTAAAGCAATGATATGAGCAGCATCACTTGGTATGCTTGTGCTATCTTTATATTTAAATAACTTATAGCCTGTTACAGCTACCATAGTAGGAATAGCTAAAAAGAATGAAAATTCAGCTGCAGCAGAAGTTGAAAGATCACTTACCCATCCTCCCATTATAGTGGAGGCTGACCTTGACATACCTGGCCAAAGAGACAAACACTGAAACAGTCCAATTTTAACTGCTTGCATAACATCTATGTTTTCTATGTTATTTAACAATTGCTTTTTTCTACCTCTGTGCCAATTTTCCACTAAAAGTAGAAGTATACCGCCTACTAACATACCAATGGCTACTGGTAAAACTGTAAATAAATACTCATCAATCTTACTATTTAATATTAGACCTATTAAAGCAGCAGGGAAAAAAGCAACTAATATATTAGCCCAAAGTTTAAATCCCCACCCAAAATGCAATATGGACTTAATTGAATTTTTAATTTTTTCCCAATATAGAACTACAATGGCAAGAATTGCACCAATTTGTATGGCTTCCTGAAACATTGTTGCATAACCCTGGGTAGAAGCCTCAGTAAAATTTATAAAATGACCTACGATTATCATATGTGCTGTTGAAGAAATTGGTAAAAATTCTGTTATACCTTCAACAATACCTATTATTATAGCTTTTAAAAATAATAAAAACATTAAATAAACCTCCTTATTGTCTAATAAAAAAATACAAATTCCGGTATAGTCAAAACCTGATTATCACTACCATTTTGATAATCATCATTTAGTTTTTTAGCCTTATTATAGTTTTCAGTTATGCTATCTCTTGTATACTGACTATCGGATGGCTTTAAGCCTTCATATGCCTTTTGAAGGTTAAATAGTCCTTGAGGTAGCTTATCTATCCCTTCTATGGAAATATAATAGCAACCTGCATTATTTAGGGCTAAAATATCATTTTCATTTGCATGATAGGCATTTTTTATTTGAATTATGGCATTAGGAAAATCTTTTTTAAGCATATAAATTGTACCTAAAGCTCTATAATATTTAGGATTTGTTGCATCAAGCTTAATGCATTGATTTAATAAAGGTATGGCCTCATCAGGTTTATTGTTAGTAATTTCTATGGAGGCAATATTGTATATAATCTCTGGATCAGTAGGCTTTACGAGTTCTGCCATCTTAAAATATTCCATTGCCTTATCACTATTTTTAGTAGTGTACCAATAATAATTTGCAATATTTAACATTGTATTGTAATTGTAAGGTTCATATAATAATGCAGTCCTAAAATATGGCTCTCCTTCTATACTCTTTCCTTCTGCCTTTAATATTTCAGGCATTAAAAAGCCATAATTATCTGGGTAATTCTTGTTTTTCAATATGGACAATTTACAATATTTCGTTGCTAGGCTATAATCCTTCTGATTTAAATAAAACCAGCCTGCGGTGTGAAGTACACTATAACTATTACTATTTGCTTTAATTATTTGTGAAATAAGAGTATTTGCTTCATCTACTTTTTTTTGATTTTGTAATATAGTAGCTTCAATGAGTTTAACTTCTATATTACCTATATTCTTACCATTTATATCATTTAACAGGCCTTGTGCTAATTCCGCAGTTTCTTCCCCAGCTGAATATATTTTTGCCAGCCACATTTTATAAGCAACCTCAGAGGGCTCTGCAGTTGATAAAACAGATATCTTTTCTAACAGAGCATCCCTATTATAGGCTGCAATTTGCGATAATACGTCATATATTTTATACTCATCCCTATTTACGTACCAAGCTGCTTTTAATTCCTTGAACCCTCCATCCCAGTCCTCCACCAGCATGAGCATCCTAGCATATACCGCCATATCGTAAGCTGATTTATTATTGACAGGGTACTTTGCTATAAGCGCCTTTGCCTTGTCCAATTCATTATTTGCCATGTATACTGTAAACATGGTCTTCATAAGTTCAGGATTTTTCCCATCAATTTTTAGAGCTTCTTCCCCATCTAAAAGAGCTACATCATAATCTTTATTCATAAACTCAGTAAATATAATATAATTTAATATATCGCTATTTTTACTTTGAGCCTCCTTTGCTCTCTTTAGATATCGCTTAGAATTAATCATATCACCTTGAACAGAATAAACTCCAGCTATTTTAACATCCCACATAGGAGATAATTTGTCTTTTTTCGCAAGATTAAGGTATTCATTTATTGATTTACTGTAATCCCCAGCATAAAAATATTCCTCAGCCTTATTATCTGTTATATCATATTTTTTATTTTCCCTGGCACTAACAATAGGTAAAGCGATAAAAAGGGCAAGAGCGATACTGATTGAAGCTATAATATAATTTTCCAAAGGCTTGATTGTAGCCTTATTATTTTTTAAAAAGTCAATTATTTCAAAATCATAAAAGCTTTCCTGTAGAGTTTTTACATTTTTCTCACTCTTATTAACACTATTTCTACTAAATATCTGTAAAAGCTTGCTTTTAATATTCATATTTTCACCTCGTAGATTTTTACATAGCTTTATTTTAGCAAAAAGGTGAGTAAAAAGCCACATATATTATTTGGACATTTATTCTATTTTGATATAAACTGATATTATTATTTGATAGAGGAGGAAGTGAATTCTAAATGAGAAAAATAAAAAATAAACATCTTCTCGTTTTGGTACTAATATTAATTGTCGCATCTATTCCTCTATTATTTTATATAAGTAGCTTTAAAACTATTGATTTTTTAAAAATAATGAAGCTATCGCCTAAACTAAATACTTCTAATGGGGATTTCTTAAGCCCTATAACTTCATCTCCAATTGTTAATACGGAGATCCTTGTAAGTTTCGCTGGAGATTGTACCTTAGGAACCGATGATAATTTTCCTTATGCAGCAAGCTTACCTGGAGTAATAAAAGCAAAAGGTAACGATTATTCCTATCTTTTTAAAAATGTAAGCTCTGTATTTAATAGTGATGATATTACAACTGTGAATTTAGAAACAGCCTTAACAAATTCTACTGGAAAAAGAGATAAGGGCCCTAATTCTTTTAATTTCAAGGGAATTCCTGAAATGGCAAAGGCACTTACCTTAGGTGGAATTGAGGCAGTTAATATATCTAATAACCATATAAATGATTATGGCAGCACTGGTATAGCAGATACTAAGACATCCCTTAAAGCTGAAAATATTGGTTTTTTTGGTGAGGGAACAACTTACTTAAAAGATATTAAAGGAATTAAAATTGGATTTCTAGGCTATCAGGGATGGAGCGATGATTCTGGCTTTCTAAAAAAAATAAAGTCTGATATCGAAGCTATAAAAAAAGAATGCAACTTTGTTATAATAAATTTTCATTGGGGTATTGAGGCCCAATATTACCCAAATGATGTACAAAAGCATATAGCGCATTATGCCATAGATAACGGTGCGGACCTCATAATAGGTCATCATCCTCATGTGATAGAAGGTATCGAGAAATATAAAGATAAATTAATATGCTATAGCCTTGGTAATTTTTGTTTTGGAGGCAATTCAGGGGTAGGCGATAATCAAACTTTCATATTCCAAGTTAAATTAGATTTTCTTGGCAATAATATGAATAGCTTAGAGGTGAGGGCTATACCTTGTAGTGTATCTTCAGTAGATTATCAAAATGACTATTGCCCAACACCCTCACTCGGAAGTAAAAAGGAAACTATCCTTAATAAACTGAATGCTTTATCTTTTAATCTTGATTTTAAGATTAGTGATAGCTTTAATAAAATTTATTTAGATAAATAGAAATTTACATAAGAAGGTGAAGAAAATTAAAGTAAATACATTTCTATCCATAATAATATCAAAAATAACAATAACACTATCAAAAAAAATATTCAAAGGCGGTTCAAACTTTCCTGGAAGAGTAGCATTAAGGCTTGATAAAAATATACTTGCATCGGTAGCCTGTGGCTATAAGATCATTATTGTAACTGGTACAAATGGGAAAACTACAACTACCAGTATGATTTATAACATGCTAATAGATAATAATTTAAAGGTTATAACTAATAACACCGGTGCTAATATGCTCCCTGGAATAACCTCAACCTTTATAGAAAATTATAGATTTAGAAGTAAGAAAGAGGATAAATATGCAGTTATAGAGGTTGATGAGGCAAATTTGAGACTTTTAACTCCACATATAGAGCCAATAATTATAACTGTTACAAATCTTTTCAGAGATCAGCTAGATAGATATGGGGAGGTCTACACCACCCTTACAAAAATAATTGAAGGCATGGAAAAGGTACCGAAAGCCATGCTAGTTTTAAATGGAGATGAATCCTTATTGGGAGGTTTACCAGTTGTAAATAGCGCTATTTATTATGGCTTTAATTTAGGGGTTCAAGAATCCACAAAAGTTGATATCAATGCAGACTCAAAGTTTTGTAAAAAATGCAAGAATCCTTATAGCTATAAATTCATAACCTATAGTCATTTAGGTAGTTACTATTGTGAAAGCTGTGGTTACAGAAGACCTAATTTAGACTACCATATAGATAATATTATTGAATTAACCTCAAAGGGCTCCTTAGTGCATATAAATGGACAAGAATATTATATGCACCAAGGAGGCATTTATAATATATATAATGGATTAAATGCTTACGCGGTTGCAAAATACTTGGATGTTCCAAATTCTGTAATCTATAATAGTCTTAAAAGCCAAAAAAGCAGTTTTGGAAGACAAGAAATTGTAAGTATCTTTAATAAAGAGGTAAAAATAATATTAGTTAAAAATCCAGCAGGCTTTGATCAGGCCATATCAACCTTATTCCTCGAAAAAAACGAATTATCCTTAGCTATTTTATTAAATGATAATTATGCAGATGGAAGAGACGTATCTTGGATATGGGATGTTGATTTTGAAATATTGACTAATCTAAATATTAATAAACTATTCTTCGGTGGCAACAGGCTATATGATATGGCTACCAGAATTAAAATTGCAGGATTAAAGGAAGATAAATTTGTTTATAATGAAAAGTCAAATGACCTAATGGATTATATTAGGGATAATAATAATGTTTATATACTTGC
The DNA here is from genome assembly GCA_036507955.1 of Clostridiaceae bacterium. Classification (GTDB taxonomy): domain Bacteria; phylum Bacillota; class Clostridia; order Clostridiales; family Clostridiaceae; genus DATCIH01. Next base: position 16,584 of record DATCIH010000050.1, read on the forward strand.
CACTTATACTGCTATGCTTGATTTTAGAAAGCTGCTTTATAAAAAAGGTTATATTAAAAAAAGATGGTAGGAGATGATGTATTGGAGCTTAATATTTGTCATTTATATCCGGACCTTCTAAACGTATACGGTGATATAGGCAATATACTAATACTAAAATATAGGGCTGAAAAAAGAGAAATTATAATAAATATAAGTAACGTATCTATAGGAGATGCTTTTTCCAAAGATGATTATGATATAGTCTTTTTTGGTGGTGGTCAGGATTATGAACAATCTATAGTTTCGGAAGATCTTTTTGTTAAAAAGGAAGAATTGAAAAGCTATATTGAGGAAAATGGTGTTTTCTTAGCAATATGCGGTGGCTATCAGCTACTCGGAAAATACTATACCACAGCCGATGGAGAAAAGCTGAACGGCTTAGATATATTAGATATTTACACTGAGAGTGGAAATAAACGATTTATTGGAAATACTGTAATAAAAAACGAGGAAATGAATGAAACTTATGTAGGCTTTGAAAATCACTCTGGAAGAACCTATATAGGAAAACTTAAGCCTTTAGGTAGAGTTATAAAGGGATATGGTAATAATGGAGAGGATGGAAATGAAGGCTGCATATATAAAAATACCTTCTGCACTTATTTCCATGGAAGCTTATTATCTAAGAACCCAGAGCTTGCAGATAGACTCCTACTTAATGCCTTAAGTAGAAAATATGCTACTAATGAACTAATAGATATAGATAGCAGTCTTGAATATAAGGCGAAAAATTATATAATTGGTGCTCAGAAAATACGGGCAAAATAAAAGGGCTTATTAGCCCTTATCATTTTTTTGTGCTCTATTTATAATTCGAAGTCTTTCCATTTCCTTAATTTCAGTAGGAGTTATATCATTAAAGGTTCTAAAAACATATCCCCTTTTTTTAAGACTATCTATTACAAAGGGAAGTGCCTCTGCGGTAGTTTCCTTACCAGAGGCATCGTGCATCAAAGATACAATGAAATTAACCCCTAAGGATTGATTTATTAAGTTGTTTTTAATAGTTTCCATGGGCAAGCCATTGGGTGCTGCATCACCTGAACTTACATTCCAATCCACATAATAATATCCTTTAGCTTTAAGATCATATCTCATATCAATCATATTATCAAAATGAGTTTTATAATCATACCCCTCTTGATTATCAGAGCCTCCAGGAAAGCGATAAAAAAACGGGATATCCTTACCTAAGATTTTAGATAAAATTCCTGCATTTTTGTTGAAATCTTCATCAAAGTTTGTTTTACTTTGATACATCTTATAATCGTGGCTATAACTATGTGACAAAATACACATTCCATCACTATCCATTTTTTTAAGCAATTCTTCATTACCTTCTACACTTTTACCAATAACAAAAAAATTTGCTTTAACGGAGAACTGATCCAAAATTTTTAATACTTTTAAAGTATTGTAGGAAGGTCCATCATCTATAGTCATAAATATTTCTTTGGGATATAAGGGCCTATCCATATGCTTTATCAAATAATTAAAGCTATATTTACCCTCTGTTAATCCTTTTGAGGTTAAATTCTCCGCAGTAGAGCTTCCACTTTCATCTGAGACTATATTTAAAATCTTATATGTCCCAATATAATATCTATCCAATAATAGCTTTGAGGCGAAATAAGTAGAAATAAACAAAACTATCACGATGCAAATGGTAAATAATACTTTTTTCAAGATTCTGTCCCCTTCTCTTTATCTCAAATATCCTTTTGGATTATTATAATGCCATCTCCAAGCAGTTTCTATTATGGACTCTAGGTCACAATATTCAGCCTTCCAATTTAGCTCCTTTTGTGCCTTTTCTGAAGAAGCAATAAGCGTAGCTGGATCCCCAGGACGTCTTTCTTTTATTTCTTCTGCAATTTTCTTCCCTGTTACTAATCTGGTAGTTTCAATTACTTCTTTAACAGAAAAGCCTTTACCATTTCCCAAATTAAATATAGCACTTTCTCCTCCAGCCTTCAATCTTTTTAAAGCTAATGAATGAGCTTTTGCTAGATCTGATACATGGATGTAATCTCTAACACAACTTCCATCCTTAGTATCATAGTCATCACCAAAAATACTTATTTTTTCTCTTTGGCCAAGAGCAGTTTGTAATACTAAAGGTATAAGATGAGATTCGGGTCTGTGATCTTCCCCAAGAAGGCCACTAATATGAGCACCTGCCGCATTAAAATATCTTAAAGCTGTATATTTTATACCATATGCCTTATCACACCACTTTAAAATTTTTTCTACAGTTAGCTTTGTTTCACCATAGGGATTTGCGGGCGTAGTCTTAGCCTCTTCATAAATGGGTACTGACTCTGGTTCCCCGTAGGTAGCCGCTGAAGATGAAAATACTATATTTTTAACTTTATATTCTTGCATAGCCTCAAGAAGACTTATGGTTCCACCTACATTATTATTGAAATATTTTAAGGGCTCTAAGACACTTTCACCAACAAGAGAATCCGCAGCAAAATCAATAACCGAAATTATTTTATTTTCCGTAAAGACTTTTTTTAAAATATCCTTATCCCTTATATCACCCTCATATAATTTAGGTTGAAGCTTTAATAAGCTATCTAAACTTTTCATTACATCTTTATGGCCCTTTTGGAAATTATCTAATACAATAACTTCTTCGCCACTTTCCATAAGCTCAACAACCATATGGCTACCAATATAGCCTGCACCACCACATACTAAAATTGCCATAATATTACTCCTCCTTTTTAGAAAACCTTTTCTATACATTATATCATATTAATAAAAACTTGCAAACTAAGAAAAGTAGAAGCAAGTTCTAGTGCTTCTACTTTTAGTTATAGTTTCTTAGATAAACTAAGCGCCAGGCTTAGATACTTTATTGCTTCTACGGTATTTCCAAAATTATAATACATATTTCCCATTTCCATATATCTTTTATAAAGTTCATTTGTGTTGCCTACTTTTAATAAGGCATCTAAAGAAAAATTCATAAATAACTCTGCGGTAGATAAGTCACCGTTCCTTTGGCTTAATAATGCTTTAAAGTGATATGCCTTTTCTACCAAAGTATTGTCATTTAAATTTATAGCGAAATTAAGAGATTCTTCTAAAACCTCATCTAAGTATATATTTAAATCATATTCTATATTATAGCTAACAAATTCAAAAATAAATTCTACATATTCCCTTATATTTGCCTTTGGGAAAACATCCTTTGAGGAATTTAAAAAGCTGATTCCTTGCACTTTTGAACCAATTTTTAGAAATTCCTTACCATAAGACAATCTTGATAAGGCTATATTAAGCTTGTCTTCCTTAAATAAAACTTCAGATTTCTTTTCCCAATCAAAAAACATATTTATATTTGAATTAATAGATATGAGTGCAAGAAGCTTATATATCTTTCCCTTAATTAAATCATCCTTAATACCGTCCATGTATTCTAAAAGTCTTATGCCAGTTTTATAAGCTTTCTCTCTTTCTTCAAGCTCCATATAAGCACAAGTTATATAATACATAGCACGAACAAGATATATATATTCATCCTCTATATAGTTTATTTCTAAAATGGAATTAAAATATCCTATGGCTTGCATATATTCCTTAGATAAAATCAAAAATTTTCCTTGGTTTAATAAAAATATAACCTGATGCTTCAAGGAAAAACCTCTTTGAAATATTTCATAATAAAGGGGTAAAATATCCTTTGCTTTACTTAGCTTTTCACTGTTTAAATAACTCTGGAAGAGTAAGGAAGCAAAAGCAAAAGCTAAAGGATACTCTCCATGTAGCTCTGATGTTTTTATATTATACAATATCTCCTCATCAGTAAAAGCTCCATGGTTTTTTTTGTATAAGGAAAGATTGATAATAATCTGTTCACTTACATCTTGCTTAAGATAATTAAAAGTTACACCAAGTTTATCGGATATCAAATCTAAGACCCAATCCTCAGGATATATCTTACCATTTTCTATGCAACTCATCTTAGATACAGATAGCTTATCACTACAGATATCTTTTAAAGTATAACCTTTATAAACCCTTGCTCTTTTAATTTTTTCACCGGTAGATAAAATTTCCATAAAATATCACATCCATTACTAAAGCTCAACTAGTATCTTAAGTTCTCTGAACAATTCTACTCCACTATTTAAATACTTGGCAGCTTCACTATCATCACCACTATCAATATAAAATTTACCTAACATTATAGAAACTTCAGCTTCGTCTTTGCTAGAATTTATTGCTTTTGTATAATTCAAAGCTGTAATCAATGTGGTTTCGGCATCCTTCCTGTTTTGCTGAAGCATGTCTACTTTAAACTTAACCAAATAATAGTCTAGTAGAGATTGATTATTTCCTCTGTGTATCTGATCTAAAATTTCTTCTAAAGTTTTTTTTGCCATGTCTATATCTTTAAGCTTTATAAAATTTTCACATACTCTTATTAATGTTTCTGTAAGCTTTGAATCCTTATTTTTTAATCTTATTTCCTTGGCAATATTAAGATGAACAAAAGATTCCTCCACATTTCCAAAGTCATAAAATAATTTTCCTAAACTGTTTTCTATCTCAGAAACATAATCTAATTCCTTTAGTTCTCTGAATATATTCAATGTTAATTTTGAATATTTTATAGCTTTATCTAAATCACCTTTAACATTGTACTCCTTAGCTATGAGAAGAAGAGTTTTGGCATATTCTTTTTTTTCATTTACCTGTTCAAACTTTTTCTTAGCTAAAAATGAATAATTAATTGCTTTTTCAAGTTCATCTAGTTTTAAAAAGGTTATAGCTATGTAATAGTAGATTTCACCTAATAAAAAATCATTTCCTGTATCATTTTCAATATATACTTTTTCTGCCTGTTGAAAATAACTACTAGAAGAATTATATGCCTTCATATCTAATGTAATTATCCCAAGCTTTAAAGAGGTATTTATTATGTCCTCATAATGTCCACCTTTAATAAAAATTACATTAGCAGACAAAAATAATTGTTGTGCGGGTCCTAGTTCTTTTTTCTCTATAAATACCAAACCTCTTAAATATAGATTTTTGGCTTTTCTATATTCTAAATTGTACTTTTCCGCATAAAATAAGGACTTCTCGATGTATTGCTCCACTTGAATTAATTCGTTATTTAGTATGCAAGCTTCTGAAATATTCTCATAATAAACACATATCTTTTCTGCCTGGCTTTCTTCTGATTCCATAATATACTCTATGGAAACATTTAACCTACTTGCAAGATACTCAAGAAGATCCATACTAGGATTTGACTTTCCAGATTCAACTAAACTAATCTGCCCAGGGGTAATCCTCACCCCAGCTAGATCCTTTAAAGTCATATTTAAATCTTTTCTTCGCCTTTTAATCTTGACTCCTAAAGAAAGTATCTCCATTCCCATCCCTCTTTCAGCATTATTGCATAATGAAATAATTATACCATAATATAGATTTTTTTTACAATTATTTTAAATATTTATTGAGAGTATGGCTCAATCTATTATTAAATTATAAAAACTCGAGAATAATCTCGAGTCTTATAATTTATTTCCATTGATTTTTCATATTATCGTATACATCACTAGCAACATCGACCACTGCTCTTCTTGTTCTTCTTAACTTCCTTCTAGACCCTCTTGACATCTCTGGTAGAAACATAATACCAGCAGCTGCACCAATTAAAGCCCCAGCTATAAATTTACCTTTCATAATCTACACTCTCCTTATTAATAATTCAAATATACTACTTTTTCAAGTTAATATTATAATGTGCAATTTTACAGATATTTAAACATTAATTTAATTAATAATTTTAATAAAATTAATGTTATAATATAACTGTAAATTAGTATTAATATATTAAGTAAGTACTGGTTATTTGCAAGCTACAATACACATAATAAGTAGTACAAATAATTTATGTAGGACCACTAACATGTAAATTATAAAATTGGAGGCAATTAAATGGAAAAAGATTTTTATACTGCTATAGCAGACAGACGTTCATTTTATGGAATAAGTAAGGAAAAGGTTACCACAGATGAAAAAATCAAAGAAGTATTAGAGTATGCTGTAAAACATACACCTTCAGCATTTAACTCTCAAACCACTAGGGTAGTTTTATTATTAGCCAAACATCATGATAAATTTTGGGACATTACTATGGAAGCCTTAAGAAAGGTAGTTCCTAGTGATAGGTTTGCTCCTTCTGAGGAAAAAATAAATTCATTTAAAAGTGGATATGGTACCGTTTTATTCTTCGAAGATATAAACATTGTTCAATCGCTTCAGAAACAATTTGAACTATATAAGGATAACTTTCCAATTTGGTCTACACAAACCAGTGGAATGCATCAATTCGCAATTTGGACTTCCTTAGAGATGGAAGGATATGGTGCATCACTTCAGCATTATAGTGAGCTAATTGAAGGAGATGTAAAAAAAGAATGGCGCATACCAGCAAATTGGAAGCTTATGGCCCAAATGCCTTTTGGAAAACCAACAGTAACTCCTGGCGAAAAGCAATTCCAGCCATTAAGTGAAAGAGTTAAAGTATTTAACTAGAATAATAGAGGCTGTCATAAGGGCAGCCTCTATTATTTTGAAGAAGGTTGTTTTTGGGCAACCTTCTTCACGAAACCGGCTGTCATAAGAGCAGCCTCTATTATTCTTACACCGGCTGTCATAAGGGTAGCCTTATTTTTCTAATAAATTTATAATAAATTCAGTTTTTTCTTGGCTGTTTAAATTGTTAATTAAACTTTTTCCTATGGCTTTATCTGTTTTGTATTGATTAATAAGCTCTGGGAATTTGCACTCCTTAACTTTTATGGAAGCAACGATAATATTTTCTTCGTTTTTAGGAGCTATTTTTAAAATTTCCTCCTTAACCGCTGTATTCATAACCTTAATAGTGTTTTTAACTAGCCATTTTTCTACAGTCCTATCAGAGGGTATAGAAAGCTTTTCTTTGCATTTCTCGTCTACAAGTTCGTTAAACAAGTCTCCCGTATGACTATCTACCTTAACAAATATAACTTCCATACCTTTTAACATTAATTCCTTCATCTTATTAAAATACATTACTGATGATTCTTCTCTTCTCTCCCAAAAACCTGTGGCATGGTGACTTACCCCTTCATAGTCATGAAATATAACTACTCTGTTGTCTCCAATGCTTATGGCATACTCCACTGCTTTTAAGGCTCCTTCCAGTTCTCCTGCAATTTGCCTAATACTCATTTTTGTATTATCTTTAGACGCAGCACTTTCAATATACTCTATCACATTATCTCTAACTGCCACTAGACCATAAGAATACTTTTCAGTTTGAGAATTATAGCTTCCATCCACGTATATATGTAAGCAATCCTCAGGATAATTGTTATCTTCCTTTTTAAGAAGTTTACTCCAATCCTTTAAAAATTCCTTAGCAGCATTAACATCTTCAAAGCTCTTATATTTAGCTCCTTTAACACCTTTTGTATACTTTAAGCATTCTCCCCAGGTATAAACTATCTCATTTTCAACCTTCTCATTTTTTTCAAAGTTAAAACCTTCCCTAATAGCATAAACCTTCTTACCCATTTAATTATCTTTCCTCCACTTTCTTTTCTTTTATATGATCAGTAACCTTAGCAGTTATACGGCCCGCAGCCTTAGCTGTTATAAAGCTTACTACTTTGTTAACATTACTACCACCTACAAGCTTAGATATATATTTAGTTGCTTGCTTAACAGAATATATTATATTCTCTTTTCCCTGCCAATTATCAAGTATAATTTCCTCAGGGATATCATTAATCAGGGTATTCAATCCAAGAAATGCAACTGCTAACTCATCAATTTCACCTATAATTGGAATGAAATCTGCTATAAGTGCAATTGGAGAAACAAAGTATGCTAGAATTCCTCCTATAATCAGTTTGTTTTTAAATTTTACTCTCTTATCCCTAAATAATCTAAATAGTAAAGCGATTATATCCGGAAGTAATAATAAATATTCAACTAATGGTTTAAGCTTATCAGGAAGCTTGCCTTCAACCTCACCCCTAAGCTTTGAATAGGTATCCTTTGCTTTAATTTCATATTTAAATTTAATTTTTTCTTCTTCTTTAAAGTCAAAGGTTTCTTTGTCTTGTGAATATATAAGATCCTCTAAGGTTACCTCTACATGCTTCTCTTTAAGGGTTACCCCTACCAATGTAAAGTAAGTATAAGGTATAAACTTTGATATTGAATTAATATCAACCTCTAAAAAATCGCCTTCCATTGTTATTCCATATTTTGCAAACTTCTTCAATATAGCTTTAATAGCTATATTTTGTATGACTTTACCAATCCCTATTTTTCTGATCTTAACATGAAAAAATTGAACACTTACCTTATTTTCATGAACATTCCCAATTCCTATTTCTGCTGTAAAAGGTATTTCAAAGTTAAATTTGTATCTACCTTGAACCTTAATCAATGAGTTTATCTCCAGCTTATCTATATACAGACCTTCCACTTCTACATATTCCTTTATTATATTTAACAATTCCACTTCTGAGATACTAGCTTTTATATTAGATATCTTCATATGTTCACACCTCTATTTTATAGATATACATTAATTATACCTCAATATATAAATTTTTAAAATCATTATTAAAGAATTGGAAACACTTACTATAGTAAATTTTATGATTTTCGTTGGACATAACTTATAGGTCAATATAGAATAAAGCTAACAACTTAAATAAGGAGAGAGTACTTATGAAAATAAATAAAAACAAATATCTATTAATTCCGATCATTATTGCATTACTCGCTACTGCAGTTTTGATTAGTCAAAATATTTATATAAAGGATAATAATTTTACGCTTTATACGGAATTTTTAAAGGATGTATCAAATAACAAAGTAAAAGAAGTTTTTGTGGCTTCCTCACCGGACATAAATGTAAGGCTAAAGAATGGAAGTATATATAAAACAGATAATCCTAGAAGTTCAAGCTTTAAAGAAATGCTGCTCAGTAAAGGTATTAAAGTTACAGAAAATAACTATGTGCCCGTTACTAAGAGTATATCTATTATGTTTATTTTCGCTTCTTTATTAGCCTTTATAGTATTAATTCTAAAGGATACTAGAATTTTATCTAAGAATTTTCTAGCCCCTGATAACCTTCAAGGGGAGATTTGTGAAGAAAGTAAATTAACCTTTGATAGTGTTGCCGGGAATGAAGAAGCCAAGGAAAGTGTACAAGATATTGTAGATTTTCTGAAAAACCCTGAAAAATATGCCGCTTACGGAGCCAGATTACCAAAGGGTATAATTTTATACGGAGAGCCCGGAACAGGTAAAACTCTTCTTGCAAAAGCTGTTGCAGGTGAAGCAAATGTACCATTTTTCGCTATGTCTGGTTCAGATTTTGTACAAATGTATGTAGGGGTGGGTGCAAGTCGAGTAAGACAGCTCTTTAAAAAGGCAAAGGCCTGTGGACGTGCGGTAATCTTTATTGATGAAATTGATGCTATAGGTAAAAAACGTGACTCATCAAAAAGCGGAGGTTCTGAGGAAAGAGATCAGACTTTGAATGCCCTGCTTACAGAAATGTCTGGTTTTAATGATAAGGAAGGCATCGTGGTTATGGCTGCTACAAATAGATTGGACATGCTAGATAGTGCACTCTTAAGACCTGGAAGATTTGACAGGCATATTGAGGTTACACTTCCAGATGTACTAGCTAGAGAGAAAATACTAAATTTGCATCTTAGAAATAAGCCTACAGGAGATATATCCATAAAGGATTGGGCAGCTAAGACAATTTATTTTTCTGGAGCTAAACTTGAAAGCTTAGTTAATGAAGCGGCAATAATAGCTTGCAAGGAAAATAGTAAGTGTATTTATGATAAGCACATGGATTCTGCCTATTCTATAGCATTAGCAGGTTATGAAAAAAAGAATCGAGGATATATCAGTACTGAAGATAAGAAAATAACCGCTTATCATGAAATTGGACATACTGTAGTTTCTTTGAAGCTATTACCTTTAGAAAAGGTATCAAAGGTGACTATAATCCCTAGTACAAAGGGTGCTGGTGGATATACCATCAGTATACCAGAGGAAAAGCAATATCAAAGTAAGAGCTATTTAGAAAAAAGAATTATGGTTCTATTAGGTGGTAGAGCAGCTGAAGAAATGATTTTTGGAAAAGATAAAATAACTACAGGAGCTTATAGTGATATTAAAAAAAGCACAGAATTAGCTTCCAATATGATGGTTGAATATGGAATGGGTAGTAGTCTTGGACTACTTAACCTTCAAGAGCTTTCTAAAGTAACTACAGTGAATAGTGAAAATATCATAAAGGAATGTAAGGAGTTACTTGATAGGCTATATGAGGAAACATTAAGTTTATTAATTACTAATCGGGAGCTAGTGGAAAGTATAACCGCGGATTTATTGGAAAAGGAAACCTTGTACTATGAAGATTTAAAAAGCAAGCTTATTGCTTTTTAGGTCATTAACAAGAAACAGACAAGCTAATTGCTTGCCTGTTTTTTGTTTAAGAAAATGAAACTTATTATTATCCCACCTATTAAACCACCAATATGTGCATATATATCTATGTAACTCATTAAGGTAATACCTATTGCCAAATTAATTGCTATAATCATAGAAATATTATTTAAAAACTTCCTGCCAAGTTGACTTCTATATTTGAAGGCATAAATGAGTACAGCACCCATAAGACCAAAAATTGCGCCTGAAGCACCAATTGAAACTGAAGGCGAAAATACGAAACTAAAAAGTGAAGATAATATCCCCGAAAGCATATATAAAATAATATAAGCCTTTCTTCCATAAACCTTCTCTATTAACGGGCCTATAGCATATAAGGCATACATATTTAATACTATATGCATCAAGCCACCATGAAGAAACATACAGGTAATCAATCTATATACTTCCCCTGAAGCTATTAGATAATCTACCTTTGCACCTAAAGAAATAAGAACATTGGTACTTATAGACATAACGCTTTGTGACAAAATGGCTGAAATAATAAACATAAATACATTTATTGATATTAAAATATATGTTATAAAATAATACTTTTTGCTTTCATTTTTACTTAAAGCAACTCTTCTTTGATAATCTAAGGAACCTTCTAACTCGTTTATAAAATCTCTATCTAGCCCATCGCTGAAGCTAATAACTGTATTTTTCTCCACATCTATAACAATAAAGGGACCCATTATATTTAGTATATCATTATAATTTTCCTCAGAGCTGTAAGCTATAACCTTTATATTATCATCATTACTGTGGCTACTTTCCCTTGGAGCTTGATTATAAAACACTGCTTTTATAATCTTTCCATCTGAAACTTCTTTTTCTATTCCCCAAAGGTCCACCTCATGTTTTGTTTGGAAAATAGAATATCCGAAATATTTACACATGTTTTCTAGTAGAATCTTAAAGTTCTGTTCCGATTTTTTCATAATTGTACCTCAAATTCAAAAAAATAATCAAACCACCATGTCTTTAATATTTAACTCAAACCTGTTTAACAAGTCTATCTCATAAAAGGGCACTGGCCTTCTAGTTATATTATCATACAAAACTCTTATAACTGGCTTGTCAGGGAAATTTGAATTTTGCTTTATCACATACCCCTCTATCTCGTTTGATAGCTTGACACAGCTTCCTAAAGGATAAACCGCAAAGGTTTTTCTGAAGTTTTCCACTACTCTACCATCAAAGAAGCTTCCGCTACCTTGGATTATTATTTTGTAGGCCTCTCCTGGACTTATCTTAGCTCTATAGCTTCTGTCACTAGAGACCGCATCAAAAACATCACATATACCTATAAGCTTAGCATGCTTTGATATCTGTTCACCCTTTAGCCCATAGGGATACCCCCTTCCGTCATATCTTTCATGATGCTGACCTACGGCCTCAATGACATTCTTTGATACATAGTTACCTTTTGAAAGCACCTCAACTCCATAAATCGCATGTTTTTGCATTTCAGTATATTCATCATTCGTCAAAGGTCCAGCTTTACAGACTATGTTTCTGGGAACCTTAGTCTTTCCTATATCATGAAGCATGGATGCAAGTCCAAGTTCCACCAACTCTTCCTTATCTATACCGCTCGCAATACCTAAAAATGAGGACATTATACAGGTATCTATGGAATGAAAATATGTAAGATTGTCAAAGTCTTGTATATCATATAAGCTTTTACTTACATCTCCCATACCTATGATGCAATCGATAAGATCCTCTACAACGGATGCTACCTCTCTTATATTTGTATCTCCACTCCCATAAACATTTTTCATTATATTCGACATATTTTTCATGCTTAACTGCTTTAGTTCTGAAAATTTCTTTTTTTCTATTTTTACATCTTCTAACCGCTCATCTTCAATATAAATACAAAAGATGCCTAATTCTTTTAGTTTTTTTATGTAAATACAATCTAATCTCAAACCTGCACTGAGAAGTATTTTACCATCATTAGATAAGACATTCTTGCCTAGAATATCATTTGCCTTAACCTTATCAATAAATTCAAGCCTCATTTTTTCACCTCATAATATATCAGATAACTTTTGTGTAAGAACCATTATTATTATCGTAGAAAACACAATAAAATTTAGCATTTTTAATCAATTATTCAAATAAATTAAAGCATATTTAATAATTGATTAAATCTTTCTATGGTATCTAATAATGGTTTAGGGCTTGACATATCAACTCCTGCTTCATAAAGGAGCTTTATAGGATAATCTTTCCCTCCACTATTTAAAAAATTCTTGTATTTAGCTACAGACTCTGCCCCACCTTTTAATATCATTGTAGCAAAAGAATTAGCTGCTGCGTAACCTGTAGTATACTGATATACATAAAAATCATTATAAAAATGAGGGATTCTAGCCCATTCCATATCTATTTCCTTATCAACTATCATATCCGTTCCAAAATACTTCTCATTTAGCTTATGCCAAATATCAGATAATTCCTTACTGGTTAAAGCTAATCCCCGTTCAAGGTTTTCATGGGTTACCTTTTCAAACTCTGCAAACATTGCCTGCCTGAATACTGTAGTTCTTATTTGCTCAAGCTCTGTGTTTATTAAATAGTCTCTTTTCATTTTATCCTTTTCATTTTCTATAAGATATCTTATTAAAAGAGCTTCATTAGTGGTAGATGCTACCTCAGCACAAAACAAAGTATAGCTTGAATATATATAAGGTTGATGCCTTTTAGATAAGTAGGAGTGAATTGAATGACCCATTTCATGAGCTAAGGTGGAAACATCATTTAATTCATTATTATAATTTAATAATACATAAGGCATAGTATCATAAGATCCCCAAGAATAGGCACCCTTTCTTTTTCCTTTATTACTATATACATCAATCCAGCCTTCTTTAATACCTTCTTCAAATATCTCTAAATAATCTAATCCAAGAGGAACTAACGCTTTTTTAATTATCTCCACTCCAGAATTAAATTCAATATTTTCCTTAGGTGTATCTACTACTGGTACGTATAAATCATACATATGCATTTCTTCAAGGCCTAAGTGCCTCTTTTTTATAGCAACATATTTATGAAGTGAGGATAAATTATCATTTATTGTTTTTATTACATTATCATATACCTTCAGTGAAATTTCATTTGGCTTTAAAGAGGCCTCAAGTGAAGATTTATACTTTCTGGTTTTAGAATTAAATATAAAATTCTTTATAGATGAAGTTAGCGACATTGAAAAAGTATTTTTATATTTATCGTAAGTATTAAATATTGTTTTAAATGCCTCTTCTCTAACTCTTCTATCCTTTGACCTAATAAATTGTGAGTAATTAGCTTCAGTAAGCTCAACATTATTTCCTTCCTCATCTATTATTGAAGGAAAAGTCATATCCGCATTTGATAGCATACTAAAAATATTTGCTGGTGCCTCTAAGCAATCTGATACCCCAGCCATTATTTCTTCCTGGTCCTTTGTTAAAAAGTGAGGTTTAAGTTTAATTATATCCTTAAGGAAGAACTCATAAAGCTTCAGTTCTGGCTCTTTTATTATAGCTACCTGAAGAAAATCTTCCTTTAAAGTTAAAATTTCTGGGACAAAAAATGCCTCATAGCTCTTTAGCTCTGCATAATAAACATCAATCACAGACTTTAATCCTTGAAATTCTGAATTTGCTGTGTCCTCATCCCCTCTTAAATGGGCATACATAAGAAGTAATTCAGCTCTCCTGTTAATAGCCTCACTTAACCTTAAATAAGCTAATAGTTCCTTAGGATCTGCTAGCTTTCCTGAATACTCTTTTAAAGAATCTGCATCTTTCTTTAGTTTAATAAAATCCTCCTGAAAGGAAGCTATACTAGCATATATCTTTTCTACTTTCCATTTATACTCTGCTCCTATTTCTTCTCTAAGCTTGGCTTTAATAACCTCTTCCATTTCTGCACTTCCTTAAAATATTTATTTATATTCCTCTTCCTTATCATTTATATCTTCAAAAACCTTCTCCATTTGTTCTTTGATTAAGGTACATAATCTCTGAAGCCTATTTTCCATTTCCTCATGCTTTTCTAAATATGAAAATTTAACTATAAAGGTTGGATTGTATTCATCCTCATTAGTTTCAAGGGAAAATCCTTCTTGGAGAATAGGGGTTTCATCAAATAAATCAAATATAGCAGAGAACTCCCACTCTTCCACATCCCTATTGGTATCAAAAAAGACATTTACTAAGCTTCCATCATAATACATCTTAGTTATGTATTCTGCGCCATCAACTACCTCATAGCTACCAAGCTCATTTAAGAAGGAATTTGTTATGCTATCTCTTTCCATAAGAACTAAGGATGAAAAATCCATTTTTCTACCTCCTAATTTATTAAGCACTTAAAATTAATTATATCCTTTCTATATTCCTCTATACATTATATACAAAGAAGGTCTTAATTTCAAATTAATAGTGCTTACTTACATAATAAAAAAAGCCGACTATTTCATATAGCTCGACTCATTTTACAAAAATCCTGCTTTTTTGCATTGTTCACATATACCCTTAATATTTAATTCATGTTCAATTGGGGTGAAGCCTGTCTTATTTCTTATAAGTTCATCAATTTGATTCATAGGGCAATCTATTTCAAGCTCTCTATGACATTTGCTGCACTCCACGGTGTGCTTATGTCCTAGCTTTTTTATAATAAAGCTATTCATCCCCCCACCTAAATCAAATTTATCTACTAGAGATTTTTCCTCCAATAGCTCTAAGGTTCTATATACTGTAGACAAATCTATAAAAAGTTTTTTATCTACAGAACTTTCATAAATGTAATCAGCAGTAATAGCACTATCACTATTTAATAGTAATCCCATAATATATATCCTTGCTTTTGTAGCTTTAATATTGTTTTGCTTTAAATATAATTGACCTTCCATTAAATCACCTTATTACAATTTCTATATAATCTCTTCATTCTTTTTAATAAAGATTCTTCTTATCCTTCTATGTTGAACATCTGTAATGGTAAATATAAATTCTCCTATTTGGACACTTTCACCTTTTCTCGGAAACCTTCCAAGGCTATCTAGAACAAGTCCACTAACAGTATCATAATTGTCAGGAAACTCTACTTCTAAAAGTTCATTAAGTTCCTCTAAGCTTAGCTTTCCATCAACATCGTATTCATTCTCACCCTTTATTAATACTTCCTCTTCTTTTACATCATATTCGTCATATATTTTGCCAACTATTACCTCAAGGGTATCCTCAATGGTGACGAGTCCAGCTGTTGATCCATACTCATCTATAACAATGCTTATATGAACACTTCTTTTTTGCATTTCCTTAAGTAATAAGTCAACCTTTTTATATTCTGTTACAAAGACGGGTTCCTTTATGAAGCTTTCAAGATTAAATTCCTTATCTGACCTATAAGCCATATAATCAATTATGTCTTTTGCATATAATATACCCACAACATCATCTACAGTTCCTCTAAATACAGGTATCCTAGAATATTTTTCTTTTGTAATTACACTTATGGTCTCATCGAAAGAACTATTAATATCTAAGGCTATAATATCGGGCCTTGGCGTCATTACATCGTTAACGGTAGTATCATCAAATTCAAAAATACTGTTTATCATATCAGTTTCAGTCTTTTGAAAAATTCCTTTTTCCTCGCCAACATTTATCATCATTCGAATTTCTTCCTCAGTTATCTGGTTTTGAGAACCTTCGTCCTGTCCGAAAAATAATTTAACAAAGGAATTTGTAAAAAATGTAAGAAGTTTTACTACAGGTTTAACAATCTTATTAATCACTACTATAATATTTATAACTTTATAAGATATGGCATCTGCCCTTTTTAAGCCTATTCTTTTAGGTATAAGTTCTCCAAATAGCAAAAATAAAAAGGATATTGAAATTGTTGTTATAACTAAAGCTATATTAGAGCTAAACTCCCTTATAAAAAGTACGTTAGTTTTATCTAATAATCCCTTCATTGTATTAGATATGCCAATAGCTGCGGAGGCAGAGGTAAAAAAACTAGCAAGAGTCACTCCAATTTGTAGAGTTGCTAAAAGCTCACTTGGTTCCTTGATTATACTAAGCAGTTTTTTTGATTTTTTGTCCCCTTCTCCTGCCCTTTTTTCCAATTGAATTTCCTTTAGAGAAATAATACTTATCTCAGTTGTTGCGAAAAATGCGTTTATACCGATAAGCACTATTATTATTATGATCTGGTCTAACATTTATTTAAACACTCCTAATTATCTTAAGCTATTGATTTTTTTTTATTATGCACACATCATGTTTATTCCAAACAATATGAGAATGATACCACCGATGAAGCTTGCATATTTACTTAATAAGTATATATTTTTTAATAACTTCGATATATAAAAGGCTATGGTGGTATTAAGTAAGGTTACAAGTCCAATCACTAGAGAATAATAAAATAATTCATTTATTTTTGATACCTCATTTAGAACAGTAAATCCTATTACTAAAGCATCTATGCTGACTGAAATGCCAAGAATAATATACATACTCTTACTAAAATGTATGCGTTTTTCATTAGTTAGACCTTCCTTTATCATTAGCAGTCCAACCATAATTAAAACAATCCCCGCTGCCACCTCAGGTATGCAGGCTATGTGGCTTATGAAGGTATATCCTACTTTAGCACCTATAAGTGTAAAGAAGCCTTGAAAAAAGGCAAAGGATAATATAAAGCCTATTTTATTTCTGATATTTAACGAACTATTTAATCCAAGGCATAAAGCCACTGCAAAGGCATCTAAGGATAAAGCAATTGCTATTAATAATAATGAGCATAAATTCATATTTTAGCTCCCTAATAATTAAATTATATTATAACATATATTTCACATTAAATGTACTCTTTAATTATATGATATATTAGGTATGCTTTATTCTCCAATTGATTCTTCAAATACTGATATTGTAATTATAGATGCAAAATCTAAGCCTTTCCCCCATTTATTTTCTCAATATCATTATACTCTATTGAATAATTTATTCAAATATGATATCTTAGGGCTATCTGTATATGGGGGGTTGCATCTTGAATAGAATAAGGATACCAGCTACAACGGCAAATATGGGGCCAGGCTTTGATACTATAGGAATGGCCCTTAAACTTTATAATGAAATTGAATTTGAAGAAATACTAGAAGGTATAATCCTAACTCAAGATGGCAAGCCCTATACTATACCTCTCAAGGATAATTTATTTTATACTACGATAATAAGAACTTTAAATAAGTATGATTACAAGCTTCAGGGTTTAAAACTTAATTTATCCAGATGTGAAGTTCCCTTTTCAAGGGGTCTTGGTAGCAGTGCCACCTGCATTGTTGGAGGCATTATGGCCGCAGGAATTATTATGAATTTAAAACTTTCTACCGCTGAAATTATTGATTTAGCTACAAAAATAGAAGGACATCCGGACAACGTAGTTCCCGCTACAATTGGAGGCATGACCGTTGCAATTAATACCTCGGAGGGAGTAAGCTACTCTAAAATATCCCTTCCGGAAAAACTACGGTTTGCAGTTATGGTCCCTGAAAATTCTGTAAGCACCAACTCTGCAAGAAAGGTGTTGCCAGATACCTACTCTAGAGCAGATTGTGTATACAATATATCAAGAGTTGCTATGCTTATAAACGCCATGAATAATGGGGAGCTAGACAAGCTTAGACTTGCAACAGAGGATAAACTACATCAGCCCTACAGAAAGCTCTTAATTGAGGATATTGATAGCATATTTGACCAGGCTAAAGTCTTTGGATCCCTAGGTGAATTTATAAGTGGCTCCGGTTCTACCTTAATCGCAATAATTGACGTGGACAACCTTACCTTTCAGGGTGATATGTTAGGATATTTTAAAGGGATTAAGAATGGCTGGAGACTTCATATACTAGAAGCGGATATGGATGGTGCGAAGATACTAGAATAGGAGAAAAGCATATTAATTAGCCTGCTCCGCCGATACAATTCGGGGACATACC